>DATKHY010000003.1:682500-768909 GCA_035544215.1 Candidatus Binatia bacterium
CATCGCGATCTCCAGGTCGGGCCGTTCGGTCAGCAGGTGATTCAGTGGAGCGCCGTCGCCGCCACCAACGTCTAATACCAGCGCACCATGTGGCAGCGCCTCGCTCAGAACCGACGCGACCGCGTCAAGGTCGACGAAAACCGCTCGGTAATACCGCGCAAATGAATGAAACTTTTTGCCGAGGAGCGCACGAGCGAGGGCGCCGAGACTTTTCCGCTTCGTTTCGCCTACGAGCAAATGGCGACCAGTCCCTCGGGCTCAGATCGTGCCGGGGGCGTAGCCGGGAAAAAGCCGGCTTTGCGGTCGAATGGCGACCGCAACGCCTTTCGCGTCTGATGCATTCGCACGGCCAGCATCGGCGATGCTCGTGCAACCGCCGCTAAGAAAGCACAGTATTGCTGTGACCAGGGCATTTGTCCGAGCATCGTAACGTTACCAAACGACAACGCAAGCTTTTGCCGGAGTTCCGCTCCGGTGTACTCTCGAACGTGGTAGGGGTTGTACGGTCGCGCGCTGATTTCGGTGCCGGGGTTCGTAACGGTTCGGTTCGGGGTGGAACAAAGGAAAACGCCCCCCGGTTTGAGCGCGCGCCGCATCTCCCTGGCGTATTGGGCGTCGTCGTTGACGTGCTCGATGCTTTCGAATGAGACGATGACGTCGAAGCTCGCGTCCGGCACCTCAAGGCTGAGCAGGTCGCCGCGCCTAAAACGAATGCCGGGATCGCGATAGAGGCTCTCCGCTTCGTTGATGCTCTCTTCTGATAGATCGACTCCCTCCACGTAGTCCGCGCCCGCGCGGCGCAATAAGGATGTGCCGTAGCCGGTGCCGCAGGCGCCGTCCAGAACACGGCAGCCTCGAACCATGCTCGCGGCCCATTCGTATCGCGTTTCGTGACCATATCGAATCCACGTTGGATACCAACGCCCCGGATAAAAGCGATGCCCCGTCTCAACCACGTTGGACACCGCTAACGGCGCTGAGTGTGAAGCAGCCATCTAAAATAGTATAGCACAGTAGCTGGTAGCGTGGTGCGTTAATTTTGGGCTCAGTCTGACTAACACATCTACATAAATTGACCAGACCTTGGACGGCCTCGACGACGGTGAATCGCGTTTCGGCAGGCTCCTCAAGCGTTAATAGCTAACGAAGGTTCCAAGGAAAATCGGCCATGGTATCGGTCATAATCGCCACCCTCGTGATCATCGCGCTGTACGTCGGGACGAAGCGGCTTTCAGGTCTTGAAACCCTCGCCGTTGTCGCTATTGCCGTGGCCGGCATCGTACTTGCGATTTTCCCGGTGCTCTCGCAGCGCGTCGCCAATTCCTTGCACGTCGGCCGCGGCACGGACCTCGTGTTCTATTTCGCGGTCCTCGCGGGTTTGTTCGTCGCATCGAATTTCTACTTTCGCTTCAAGCGCCACGAGGAGGCTCTGATCGCGCTGGCTCGTCAGAACGCGATCGAGCGCGCGCAGGAGCCGCAGCCCGTGTCGGCGCCGGATTCAGGAGCGGAGGGCGATCGAGCGGTAGAGTAGATCCAGAAGGATCTTGATCGAGTCGAAACCCGACTGGCCCTTCTTGCGCGAATAGGCCGTGTAGCGGACCTCCACCGGAACCTCGACGAAACGCAGGCGCGACGCTCCCAACTTCTGCAGAATCTCCGAGGCGTGCGCCATCCCCGCCTGTTCGATTCGAATCGCCTGCGCGGCGCGCCGCGTAAACAGCCGCAGCCCGTTGTGCGTGTCCGTCACCGGGACGCGCGCGTGCAGATGCGTGAAGGCGAGCGCGGCTCGAAGCAGCAGCCGGCGCAACGGCGGCACGTGACACTCCTTACCGAGAAATCGCGAGCCTAACGCGACGTCCGCTCCACTCTGCTGGAGCGCTTCGAGCAGGTCGGTCACGGATCGCGGCGCGTGCTGTCCGTCGGCATCGAACGTGCAGACGTATTCCGCTCCCTGCACCAGGGCGTACGTAATTCCGGTTTGGAGCGCTGCCCCTTGTCCGAGGTTGACCAGGTGGTGCAGCACGTGCGCGCCGGCCGCCAGCGCCAGGGCGCCGGTGTCGTCTCGAGAGCCGTCGTCGACGACACAAATTTGCTCGTAGCCCTCGGCGCGCAACGACGCGACCACGGTGACGATTGTCGCTGTTTCCTTGTAGGCCGGCACGACGACCCACACGTTAGCCATCTAAGCGGTTTCCGGCGTCAGACTGAACACCGGCCTCCGTGAGAGCGCGAGCGCCGACAGCGCGAGGGCGATCAGTCCGATCCAGGTCGGCGCGCGCAGCAGCCACATCGCCGGCCGGTTCGTCACGTTGCCGAGCACGAACTGACGCCAGCTCGCCTCCGCGAGGTGTGGATCGATCGGGGGAAAGGCTTGCGCGTGTGCCGCCGCGTGCACAGGCACCTGCGCGATCGCGAAGAGCCCGATGATCATGACGAAAGCCGCGAGCGCCGCCGCGAGTGTAACCGTCCGCTCCTGCCAGAGCGCGTACGCGAGGTACGCGACCGGGAAGATCGGGGCTAGGAACAAGGCGGCGGAGGTGGCCATCATCCACGGCACCGCGAGCAGCAGCAGCGCGACGAACAGCCACGCTCGCCGCTCCGGCGCGAACGAATACGCGAGCAGGCACGCGGGAACGGCCGCCGCGATCGCCTCCGTGTGCACGAACGTGCCGCCGATTAGCGCGAACGCCGGCGGCACGAGCGCCGCGAAGGCCGCGTTATCGTAGCGGCGCGTCAGCCGTATAGCGACGAAGACGCCCAAGGCCGTCATCGCGACGTACGAGAGGCTGCCGGCCAGCGCGGCCGAGGCATCGGAGACGCCCAGCGCCGCCAGTACCGTGGACAGGCTGTACTGGTTGTCGCGCGAGACCTCCGCGAGCGCGTGCGCTGGGAGCACCGCCGTTACATATGCGATGGTTTGCGTCAGGCCACCGCTCCAGACAGACAGCGCCGCAAGCGCCAGTGCGGCGGTGCACAGCGAAATGCGGATCACCGGATACGCGATGAAGAGCCCGAGCGCCGCCGGCAGCGCGATCTGCGGCTCGACCGACGCCACTGCGATCGCGAGCGCCGCCCAACCGAACCGGCCGCGCGCGGCGCACAGCGCGGCCACGACGATCGCCGCGACCGCCAGCGGCATGACGTTGCCCGACGAGAACGACGTCAGGCCGAGCGATAGCGCCAGCGCGGCCCATGCGACCAGTATCGGCTGGCGCGCGACGCGCGAGAGCGCGTAGGCTGCGACGCCGATCGCCGCAGCGAGCAGCATCCACCAGATCGTCGCGGCGGTCCCGAACGAGAACAGCGTCAGCGGAGAGAAGAACGCCAGCGCATACGGCGGATAGGGCGCCGGCACCGTCACCTTCGCCGGCGTCCGATAATACGGAGCGGGCGTGCTACGCTCGCAGTCGTGCAGCGGCTGCACGTAGTACGGGCTGAATCCCTCGCGCTGCGCGAGCGCCGCGCAGTAGTACGCGCGAAAATCGACCATGAGCCAGCCGCTCGAGCGGTCGGCGTAGGTTTGCCCGGCGATCGGCAGCAGCGTGCCACAGGCGGCGATCAAAAGTGCGAGCGCGTGACTCGTGCGCAGGCGCGGCACGCCGGCCGCGGTCGTGGCCAGGACGAGCAACAGCGCGAGGCCGGCCCACGTCGGGATCCGAACCGCCCAGGCTGCGAAGCCTCCCGTCGAGCTCTTCTGCGCGAACGCGCTCCACGACGCTTCCGGCAAACGCGGGTCAATCACCGGTGCGACCGCGTGCGCGACGGCGTGCGACGCCGCCATTGCGTGCAGGGACTCCACGCCGAACAGCAGCACCGCCGCGGCGATCGCCGCGAGCAGCGTCGCGACCAGATTACCGGGCCAATAGCGCCACGCGAGATACGCGATCGGGAACAGCGGCGCGAGCAGCAGCGCGGGCGAATCGAACCAGCCCCACGGCACGGCGAGGACGAGCAGCGCGATCACCGCGAGCGTGCGCCTTTCGCGGGGCGCGTATGCGACGAGCAGCGCTCCGGCCGGCAACGCCACCGCGATCTGGGTGACGTGGATGAACGTGCCCCCGAAGACGGCGAACGCCGGCGGGATCGCGACGACGAACGCGTCGTTGCGCGTCCGCCGCGCGAGCAGCCCCGCCACGACGGTGCCGGCGACGAGCATCGCGACGTACCAGAGCGATCCCGCGCGCAGCGCCGCCGCGGCCGACACGCCCGCCGATGCGAGGACCGCACTCAAGCTGTACTGCGTGTCGCGCGTAATCTCGGAGAGCGCGTGGGCCGGCAACACGCCGGTGAAATATTCGACATTCCCCGTGACGCCGATGGCGGCGAACGAAACTAGTGCGAGCGCCCCCAGGACGAGCGCCAGCGCCACGCGCGATGTTGGCCGCCAGACCGCCAGGGCGATGCAGGCGGGCAGGCCGAGATGCGGCTCGATCATCGCGGCGGCGGCGAACAGCGCTGCCGCGCGCAACCGCCCCTGCCACGCGGAGTATGCCGAGAGACAGATCGCGGCGACCGCCAGCGGCACGACTTCACCGAACGGCAGCGACAGCATGCACAGCGAGAGCGCGAACACGCCGAGGCCGACACCCAGCTCCATGCGGGCGAGCTCCGCGACGGCCACGATGCTCATGACGCACGCGAGCAAAAGCAGCGCCCCCCATAGCGAGGCGGCGACCCAGAACGGCAAAAACGCAAGCGGCATCAGCGCCGCGATGGCATAGCCGGGGAGCGGCGCCGGGATCGTGACGCCGGGATTCTTCGCGAAGAAGTCCTTCGGGCCGATCGCGGTCTCGCACGTGCGCAGCGGCTCGGTGTGATACGGATCGCCGCCGTGCGACGCGACCCGCGCCGCGCAATAGAACGCACGGAAGTCGCCCATCAAAAAGCCGCTGCGCGTCACGACGCCGGCGTGAACTCCCAGCGCGGTCAGCGCCGCCAGGACGATGGCCGCGTTGACCCAGAGCTTGCGCACCGCGCTTTAAGACCCGGAAGCGAGACGCAGGTCGGGTTCGGAGGCCGCTGCCTGATCGTCGATCGTGCTGACGATCTCGGCGATTCGTTCCAGCACCGTTACGTGCCGCTGTTTGAGGATGGCATCGAGCGTCGCAACCCAGGGTTCGTGCGCGTCGCCGATCAGCAGGTCGCCGCGATAGACCCGCGCGGCGCTGCGGTAGTGGGCGTAGGCGGCGCGCAGCTCGCCGCGCTCGTACTGCGCGTCGGCATCGTCGACGTGCGACACGAAGCGATTGACGTCGACGATGACGTTGTCGAGGTCGATCGACAAGTCTTCGCCCGCGCGGAAGTACGCCTCCACCTGCTTGAATCCGACGATGTGCGCGATCGCCTTGCGAATGTTGGAGCAGACCGTGCGCAGGCTCTGCGCGACGAGATGGCGCTCCGCTCCCGGCCAGAAGACCTGGCCGAGCTCCGCGCGCGAGACCGTGCCGCCGGGCTGCAGTGCGACGTACTTGAAGATCTGCCGGTCGCGCCGGCGCACCCACTCGATCGGCTGGCGGTCGATCTCGGCCAAGAACCACCCGAAGAGCCGCACCTGCATCGGATGTGCGGGCTGCGCGCGGCGGCCGTAGCGGTCGTAGAGACGGCTGCGCGACAGCGCGCGCAGCGGACGATATCCGTCCGCGGTGTGAATGACGAAGAGCCCCTGCTCTTCGAGCGCCTGCATCTGTTGACGGTCGTCTAAATACGAGCCGCTCATCAGCTTGAGGACGAGGTCCGCATCGCGCTCGGACACGTGCGTCAGCGACGCCGCGACGAATTCGTTGAAGAGGTGCCCGTGGCGCGTGCGCCAGTTATCGAAGGCCTGGGCCAGCGTCGAACTGTCTTCGGCCGCCTTGCGCAGCGCGCCGCTGACGACCTGTGGCCATCCGTCGGTGGCCTCGAGCATGCGCAGCACGTCGGGGTGCGTGAACGGCACGCCGCACGTCTCGGCGACGTGGCGAATTCCGGCCGCGTCGAACGCGAGCCGCTCGGCGTCGCAGAGCGATGCCGTTCCGGCCGAGACCAGACGCCCGACCTGGAACGGCGCGCGGGCGCGGCACGCGATCAGCAGGCCGACGTCATCCGGCAGGTCTTCGATGAGACGCAGCACCGCGGCGACGCCACCCTCGTCGGGCTGATGCTCGCAGTCCAGCGCGAGCTCCATCGGGGCCCGGGCCGCGAGCGCCTTGACGACCTCCTCGTGCGAGGCGAACTCGCCCTCGGCGTCGAGGGCGTGGGCGATCGCGGCCCAGATCTGCTCGGCCGTGCAATTCGCGGCGAGGATGCAGTAGAATCCGTTGGGTGCGGAGTGGCGCAGATAGCCAACGAGCGCCATGGTTTTGCCGAAGCCGGGAGGAGCGACCAAAAAGCGAACAGGGACGCCTCTAAAGCGTCCTAGCCAGTCCTCTAGATGCGGCCGCCGGACTATCGACGGACCTAGCCGCGGCATCCCTGAGATCATGACTCCCTAGGGGCGGTCACTAAGCTGCCCCTCTTCTAACCGAGTATACCAATTTTTTAACATATTGCCAACCGCCTGACCGCGAAAACTCCGAACCTTCTTTCGGCGTCCGCGCACAAGCGCAATCATAAAACCGTGGTAAACTCCGGTTTTGGCATCGAAATGTTCGGCGCTTGGGTCGGCGGGCGGCGTGAACGGCGGCTCAGCGTTAATTATCGAGCCGTCAGGGCGCGAGCCAGGGGGTCCAGCGCCCGTGAGCGCCAGCGCAGCTCGTAGTTCAGCTTCCGCGCGAGGTTGCGGATTTTCGTCGGGACGGGGTGCCGTGCGACGATCGCTTCGGTGAGCTGGTGATCTGCGAAGAGCCGCTCGCGCAGCCGTTCGACCGTCTGCCGCGCCGCCGTAGGATGCCTTCCTTTAAATCGCAGCAACCGCGGATAGACCGGCGCGTAGTAGCGCCCGACGTCGAAGCCATCGAGCTCATCCTCGCGCAGCACGTTGCCGGGCGCACCGAGTGCGGAATACTGCCGGGCCTTCTCGGCATGCCGGCGCGGCTGCAGCGTGTGGCCGTAGTGCGCGTAGACGTAGGGCAGCGCCACTCTTCTTCCGGCGTGGCCGCTCAGCTGCTCGTGCACGGCGCCCTCCCAGCGCAGCTCCGGCGCGAAGCGGAAGAACATCATCCGCCGCTCGATCGACGTGTAGTAGTCGAACGACCCAAAGAAATGCCACGTGTAGCCGTCCACGAAGTCGAATGCGCCGGGCACGCGATCGATGTGAGCGGCGACGCGCGCGATGCGCTCGCCGTGAACCTCGTCCGCATCCACGAACGCGACCCAGTCGCCCGCGTCGTGCTGCGCGTGCAGCCGCAGGCAAACGTTGCGCGCGTCGGCGAAGCCTGAGAACTCCGTGCGCTCGACGACAAGCCTCTGCTCGCGCCCGAAGCGACTCGCCGCGAGCGTCGCCGCGTGCGGCGAGGGATCCGGCGCGTTATCGTTGACGATCAGCAGGTTTGCGCTGGACGAGATCGAGTCCAACATCGGCTCGAGGAACGGCTCCTCGCGCGGGCCCAAGATCAGATGCGCGGCGATCGGCACGCCGGATGATTCGAGTGCCGCGGCGCGGTTTCCGTTCTACGGCGGGATTCTAAAGACGCTGCCTTTTCTGTGTTTCCCGCCATCATTCGTTGTGCCGTAGAGCGAACCGTTGAGATCGGCGAGGCCTGCATTGGGCAACCCGCCCCTTGCGAAACGATGCAGGACAGTCTCGTCGCCCGAGAGCGTCATCTTAAATATGATGCCGCATCCGCTGCCCGAGGACGACCTGCATCCCGAGCCGCCACCGTGATTCGTAGTGCCGTAGAGCTCGCCGTTGACGTAGATGAGTCCCCCGTTCGGAGACGCGCCGTCCTGGCCGCCCTGAAAATTATAAAGTACGCGCTCCTTACCGGCAGTCGTGAGGCTGAATGCGGTACCCACGAAACCCGAACCGTTCACTTGCGTCGTGCCGTAGAGCACTCCGTGCACCACGGTAAGCCCGCCGTTGGGACGTCCGCCATCCGACTTGTCGCCTTTGAACCGATACAGAACCTTCTCCTGACCGGCCGGCGTGATGGAGAATACGGTACCGCAGCAGGTCCCGCCGTTGCTGGTTACGCCGTAGAGCAGGCCTTTATACGTGGTGAGGTTTCCTTGCGGGTATGCTCCGTCCGGACCGCTGGCCGCGCCTTTGAAGTCATAGAGCACGCGCTCCTTGCCGGAGGTGCTGACGGAAAATACGATGCCGCATCCGTGATAGTACTGGATATCTTGACATCGCCCGCGGCCTCCATACGCCGTCGCTCCGTAAAGCGTTCCATTTAGAAGGGTGAGGCCGCCCGCGGGCCACGCGCCGTCTTTGCCGGCGTTAAATCTGTGTAGCACGGTCTCGGTTCCGAATCCGGACACTTTGAAGACAGTCCCGCAACCGACGAGAAACCGGCTGGGCGACCCGCTGAGATAACATAAAGAGGCGCCGCCAAAGACGGTGGTTCCATAGTAGTCGTTGGCGACGGCTGTCACGCCGTAATCGGGGCTGTTGCCATCGTACGGTAGGCCTTTGAAACCGTAGAGCACCCGTTCCGCACCCGACGTGGTAACCTTGAAAACCGTTCCCCAGATGCCCGGTCCACCTTGGTCGGTTGTGCTAAACAGTGCGCCCTTATTGACGATCAGGCCGGCTGACGGAAAGAGACCCGTGGGGTAATCGGGGCCAAAGCTATAGATGGTCCTAAATCCGGACGTGCTCGCGGTACCCGGTACGCCCTCCGGCGTCACCGGCGGCAAGGGCGACTTCGCGCATGCGGCCAGCAACGCGACAACGGCGCCGATGATTAATCGCTTGGCGCTAGAACGCGAAACCATGGCACCCTCCTTACGTCGCAGCACAGGTGCTCTTGCAACGGTCATTCAAAGCTTAACATGCGCGGCGCGATCGGGGAAGTCAAACGCCCCAGCCGATCCAATCGGCGATGTCACTCGCGTACCGTTCCCAAGCCTTTGCGCTCGCGTCGACCATTCGATACGGCAGGCGGCTCTGTTGGATCGCGCCGATACGCGCCGACTGCGCCTGCCGGAGGGTGTCGAGCGCTTCTTCTTCGGATCCGTGGCGCAGAACGAGGTCTTGCCAATCCGCTCCATCGTATTCGGCTCGATAGAGCGAACGCGCGGCGAGTCGATCGCCGGGCAGCGTCAGGACTGCGACTTTGCATTTGAGAGCCGCGCACCGCGCGTCGATGTCGCGATACCATTTCCACTCGCTTCCGAGCGCCAGTTGCGAGAAATGGAAGCGTTCCAGAAGGTGGCGATACGAACCGTCAGCCGTCTCGATCCGGTCGAGGATCGCTGCCATCCGATCGCGCGCCTGACCTGACGCGGAGTCCGGATCCGCGGAGAATCCAGTTACGAAATCGTCAAAGGTGGCTTCCTCATCGACGAGCTCAAAGGACGCAAGTTTTTGCAACGCTTTGATCGTAGAAGTCTTACCTGCGCCGGTTACGCCTTCGAGAATGAGAACGCTTATGCAATGCCTCCTCTGAACTGAGCGCTCAGAAGGCGTTGACCCCATTGGGCGTGCCCCAGCCGGCTGGTCCCGAGTAGTTTCCGAACTGCTGAGTGCCGGCCTCACAGAGGTACTCGCCCTTGCACGAGCCGTCTTCGCCGCTGCTGATGTAGTTGAGGCCCTTGCCCTTCGTCACCCAAAAGTGCTTCGCGGCATCTTGTTTGCTCGCGTTTCCCGCGAGAGCGAATACCGCGGCGATGAGCGGCGTGGAAACGGCTGGACCGCCCGCGGTCATCCAGCCGTTGAAATCGTAGCTGTCGTATTCGGCGACGTCCCAAGCCAGGGCCGAGACGTCGGCGTCGGTCCGATAGTTGCAGTCGGGATCCTTCTGCCATGCGGGCTTCTGAATGCCCGACGAACCGCCGTTCGACGAGCATCCGCCGCCGCTGCCGTCCCAGACCTGTTCGACGTACTTCGAACCCCGCTTGAAGAGCACTGTGCCGCCGACCGAGACGACGCTGCCGAACGCTTCGGGGAGCCCGTTGTCGTTGTAGCCGAGATTCCCGGCACCGGCCACGTAGACGACACCTGGGGCGTCGAACGTCGACTGATTGAAGCACGTCAGCGAGCCGTAGCATTGCCAGTCGGTGCTGACGATGTGCGCGCCGAGCGCAACGGCTTCGGCCACCGCGATGCCGAGGTCGCTAGCGTATTGCGAGTTCGCCTCGATCAGATAGATCGTGCACTTCGGGCAGGCGGCGGCGACCATCTGCACGCCGACGTCGGTGTCGGCGCCCCATGCCGGGCTGCCCTGCGGATAGCCGCTCTGCTGGCCACGCTGATTGTACTTGCGGAACGTTGACGTTCCGAGATGGAACTGCTTGCGGTACGTAGCCAGATCGCTCGCGACGTTTGGATTATCGAAGGACTGAACGATCGCCACGATCTGGCCCTTGCCTTTGGTCGACGAGGGCAGATGGTAGCGCGCCTGGATGGTCGCGGGTCCCCATCCGGCCACGCTTGCGCTGATCCCGCTCCGCGATTGAATCAACAGCGAGCACGCGGGCTGCCCAACGACTTGGGGACAGGCCCGCACCGCGCCGTGAGTCTGCATGGCCGATTGCACGGGGCCTACCGGCAGGGTGAAAGAGCTGCGCGAATTGCATGCCGCGAGCGCCACGGCTACGAAGAGTGGTGCTGTCACTTTGAAACCGGCGTTCATAGGCTCTTCCTCCCTGGGCTTAAGGCGACCCCGCTTGGGTAGTAACTCCCGGGGTAAATCTTCGTGGGCGATCCGCCCGCGGGATATTTCCAGACGGCAATCGTGCCGCCGTTGCCGATATCCAATGCGATGACCCTCGTCGGTCTGCCCTTTGGATCAAATGCAAACGCATACTGATAGGTCGGATCCGGAAGGCCGAAGAGTCCCGTTTCGCCCACAAAGCTCGCATGCGAACCCGTGACTTTTACCTGCCAGATTGTGTTATAGCCTTGATCGCCGAACGTGATGTATTTACCGTTCCACTCAACGCCCCCGGCGATGCCCCCGTTTAACACGAAGTTCGTGAAAGTGTTCTTCCCTTTAGGAAGCTCGGCGAACTGGAAGAGGCCTAGGGGCTGAGTGCCGACGACAAACAAATTGCTATGGTCGTCGTATCCGACAAAACCATAACACTTTAGTCCCGGATCCGTGTAAATCTTCGGCGTTCCCTTTGCACGCTTGAAGATCACGAAGTCGCCGCCGGGAGCATTGGCACACTGCGTGTTGACATTGACTACCGCTAGGTCTCCCGTGTTAGGGTCGACGGAACAGCCCTCAGGGAAGTAGCCTCCCCCGTCCGTCAACGTTCGAATCGGGCTGGTGCCGCCGTGGGCGTACTCGAGAATCTTCTGCTGCCCACTTATGATGTCATCGGTGACCCAGATGTCCCCGGCTTTGTCCACGCACTCGCCCTGCGGGCTGCCGGTTACCGTCAGCGTTCCCACCAGCTTGGCCGCCGGATACGAATAGACGTAAACCTTGCCGGCGAACGTGGACGCGTACACAAGGTCGGAACTCTTCGCCCCGAGCAGCATCCACGACGGGCCAACGTTTGACCGCTCCACTGCTGACGGGAGTACCGGCGACTGTAACGCGCCGGGATTGCCGCAGCCGCCTAGCACGGCAACGAGCGCGAGGGCGAAACGCTTATCCATTCTTACATCCTCCGGGAGCGGGCTCTGCGGGACAAGACCTCGATGCGAAAAAATAGCATTCTTGCAAAAAAAGCCGTTCCCCAATAAGCCTACGCGGTTATGAGGTGAGCGACCTCGGCGGCCTTACGGAGGAAGCGCGACTCCCCCGTGACCTGGCCGGCGGCGCAATAGGCGTCGCGAAGTATTGGGGCCGAGCGAAGGCCTTCGGCGGACGGAAGCGCCGACTCGATGAGGGCACGGGCGTCGCGATGTCGCTCGAGGGCATGGGCTGAGGCAGCCGCAATGATTTTGTTCCGTACCGTAAGCGTTGCCCATCGAGAATAATCACTTTTGCGATTCGTGAGGGCGAACGCTTCTTGGAAACGGCGTGTCCGCATAAGGCGCTCCGCCACAGAATAACGGAGCAATGCCCGTGGGTATGCGTCGAGTCGTTCGAGACTCGGCACGCCGGCTAGGAGAGTCGCGGCGTACCGCCAGTACCGCGTTGAAAGGAGCCTCGCACCGATCGAAATTCTGGTCTCTAGCCGATCTTGCTCGCTCCCGTGCATTTCGGCGAGACGAGCGGCAAAGCGACCTGCCTTTAGCGCCTCGTCATCCTGTCCAGCGAAGGCGTAGTGCTCCGTAAGGAAAACGAGCGTCTCCGCCGCGTAACCGAGCGCCCCCGATGCAAACGCCTCGTTGAAAGCGCTCAGGAGTCCTTCGCGTCGCTGCGATGCCGGGTACCAGCTTCTACCGTCCAGTAGCAGGTAGTTGCGAAGTTTCCAAAGCGCTGCTCTAATGCGCGGTCTCAGAAGAAACGAGGCTGGGGCGCGACGTAGGCTGGCATCCGCACGCAATGCGTAATCGTAAGTCTCATCCATCTTACCGAGGCTCCAGCATGCAACACCAAACGCGAGGAGGCTCTCCGTATACAGCCCCGCCGCGTGCGGTGCCGACTCCTGATGACGTTCCAAGTGCCCTATTGCGTTCTCCGCCGTCCGCAAGGGCGTAACGCTCTCTCCGTAGCGATACGCCAGCTCACCACGCAGAAGGTCGAGCGACGCCTGTCCCAAATCCCGAGACCGCGGCGTCGTCGCCGCGCGGTTCTCTTCGAACAGTCTTAGCGCCCGCGAATAAGCTTGCTCCGCTCCAGCGAGGCTGCCGAACATCATCGAGAGCAAAGCTTTGATCCGCAGCGCCTCCACCTTCTGCTCTACCGATGGTGCAATTCGCACCAAATCGTCCAACGCGCGGGCTGCAGCATCCGCGTCGGAAAACTCCGCGCGATACCTTGCGTGACTGAGCAAGAGGCCAAATTCATCGACCTGCGCAAGCTGCTCGAAAGCCGGCCTTCGATCCGACTCGGAGATATAGCGGCAGACGCGTCGGCAGATCGCGGATCTCTCGCGATAGCAGTGCGCGATCGATATCCCCAGCGCTTGGGCTACTTCTCGAATCGGCCTCCGATCCAGGCATTGACGCGTTATAATTTCATGCTGACGGAAAGCTCGTTCTGTCTTCTCGTCGGAAACGTCAGCATCGTGATAATGCTTGGCGCCGCGTCGAACGAGTTCGTGAATCCGCGCGAGCGCTGCGTATTCCTGGCGATTGCGGCTTAGGCCGTCGACTAGGAAGTCTTTAAAAAAATGCCGTACCAGCGGATTCTTGCGGAGGATCCGCGGCTCGTGCAAATGGCGAAAGAGATGCTTTGCCGCGACCTCAAACGACTTGCTTGACTCTGTATTGCCCAACGCGATCCCTCCCGGGCGTTGCCGGTCAAAGTGCTTCTCGGAGACGCGCGGGAATTCCACCGACGGCGGTCTGAGGGCATGAGTTTGAGGCATTCGAGCGAAGTTCGCCGCCCATGCCTCTGCGCATTGCCGTCGATGCCCGCGTCGTCGCCGAAGACACGCGCGGGATCGGGCGGTACGCGCGTGCGATCTTGCGCCGGCTAATCGGCCGCGCCGACGTGGAACTAACGCTGCTGGCGGATTTCCGCTTTCGCCGGCGCTATTCTGCTGCGTACGCGCGCGCGCTGGGGAGTGATGCCTTTGCTGTGCGCGCGCAGCCGGGGCGCGACTGCGACGTCATCTGGCATCCTGCCAACGGTACGTTTTTCGCTTCTTCTCTTCCGAGCATCGTGACGATCCACGACGCGGTGCCGTTTCGCTATCCGGATCCCGATCCGAAGCGCCGGCGGCACGCACAGGACCCGTTTCTACGATCGGCGCACTCGGCAACGCGCGTGATCGCGGTATCCGCGTTCGGGCGTTCCGAGGTGCACGAGTTGCTCGGCGTTCCGCTCGACCGGATTGCCGTGATCCATCACGGTGTGGATGCGGAGTTTTCGCCGGGCGCGGCGGACGGACTGCCCGGTGCGCTGCACGGTCGGGATTTTTTGTTGTTTGTAGGCGATCCGATCGGCGAGCCGCGCAAGAACTTCCCGTTGCTGTACGACGCGTATCGGCGCGCGTGGCCGGTGGAAGCCGCGCCGGCGCTCGCGGTCGCGGGACCGCGCGCGCCCGACCTTCCCGGCGTCGTTCACCCCGGCAACTTGGCGGACGATTTGGCCGGCGTTTCCGCCGAACACACGCTGCGGGCGTGCTATCGCGGCGCGCTGGCGCTGACGCTCGCATCGTATCACGAGACCTTCGGCATGCCGATGCTCGAGGCGATGGCGTGCGGAACGCCCGTCGTCGCGTCGCGCGCGAGCGCGCTGCCCGAGATCGCCGGTGACGCCGCGTTATACGCGCCGCCCGATGATGCGCTGGCGTGGGCTGCCGCGCTGCGTCGCGTGGTTGATGATGCCGACCTGCGCGAGCGGCTGCGCACCGAGGGTTTGCGTCGTGCCGGAGCGTTTAGCTGGGACGAGAGCGCGCGGCAACACCTCGAGCTGTTTCGATCGGTGGCCGCGTGATTCGGCTCGGCGTCGACGCGTGGAACCTTCCCGGCGACCGGCGCGGCATCGGTCGCTACCTGCGCGAGATCCTGCGGGTCTGGTGGGAGCGCGAGCGGGCGCGGGTCGAGGTGACGCTGATCGTTCCGGAGTGGCACAGCTGGACGGTGCGAAAGCGCTATCTGCGCGAAGTCGACGGGCGGCCGTATCGCGTCGTCTCACGACGCGGGCACGCGCGCGCCGGGCTCGACGCGCTGTGGTTTCCGTTCAACGGACTCAGCTGGACGAACTTTACGCTGCCTGCGACGGCGACGCTGCACGATGCGTCGAACTTCGTGATCCCGGACTACGCGCCCGAGACGCAGACGATCTTCCGCGCAGCGGTGGAACGCTGCCGCGCGCTGATCACCGATTCGCGCTTCGCGCAGAGCGAGCTCGCGCGCGAGCTCGCGATCGCGCCCGAGCGCCTCGTGCCGATCCCGCTCGGCGTCGCCCCGCCAAGAGCCGCGGCGCCGGTTAAGCTCGACGTCGCCGGGCTGTCGCCGTTCGTGTTGTACGTCGGCGCGCCGGAGGCGCGCAAGGGGTTCGACACACTGCTCGAGGCGATGGCGCTGGTCGCGCGCGAGCGCTCGGATCTCTGTCTCGTCGTCACCAGCTGGCTGGGCAACTGGGCTTTACCGCGCGACGTTCGCATCGTGGAGCTCGGCCACGTCGACGACGACACGCTGGCGGCGCTCTATCGCGCGTGCGCTGCGCTCGTGTTGCCGTCGCGTCACGAGGGATTCGGGCTACCGGTCATCGAGGCGATGAGCTACGGCGCACCCGTCATCGCAGCCAACGCCGCATCGCTGCCCGAGGCCGGCGGCGACGCAGCCCACTACGTCCCGCCCAGCGACGCCGCGGCGCTCGCAGCGGCGATTCTGCGCGTCGCGGGCGACGAGCAGTACGCCGGCGACCTGCGGCGACGCGGGCCAATTCACGCGGCAGCGTTTACGTGGGAACAAACCGCAACGCGGACGCTCGAGGTGATTGAAGGGACGTTGGGCGGGTGAGCCAGAACCGGTCACAAGGACTCAGTGAGGGGTTCGGTGAGCCTTGCCAAGGGCCACAGCAAACGACTTTTCAAACGCCCGGTCTCGGAAACTAAACGCGAGCACCTTGTTACCTACACGATTTAGATCCCAAAGGCTGCCAACGCGCTTCAGATCGCCGGCTAATCGCTCGATATCTCTCGAGCCATCCTAAATTTGACTGTCATCTCCGCCGTGACCGTCTAGGCGGGCTCAAGCGTTAACAATTACGCTCAGCGTGACTTGATCTCGGAGATTGCCTCATCAATTTTGGAATTTCCCGGCATCGCATCGCGCGCACGATTTAGCGCACGCGAAAGGGTGTCCCGCACCTCATATTCGCCGTCCTTCGTGTGCAACGTCACCGTTACCGGATAGTCGCCATATGAGGTGGTTTTTAATACGACGTTTCCATTATCATCAGGTTGAACCGTCCGAACGGGGTCATAATATGTGGGATCCAGCTCAAACTGCGCGGCGTAGACGTCGGGCGGAGGATTTTTAATTTCGAATATGACCTGATAGTGACTCTTCTGATCACGCTCGATAATCTCGGGATGCCCTTGTGGATCAGTCTTAAAGCGGGCTAGAAGTTCGGGTTCTCGCATTACTAATTGTGCTCTCCGGATGGTGGCGGCGTCCACGCCGGCATAAAACTTTTGCGGATTTGGTCCGTCATCCTGTCAAGGTCGGGCGCAATCTTATCGACTGGCGGAAGTCCGTTGAATGGCCACACGCCATTTTTGGTAGCACTAAATACCGACTCATTGATCGACTTTTGAATCTGAATAACTGTCGCCATGGGATCAGGAGCTGACAGTGCGGCGAGCAGTTGCTGATTCAAACCGTTGATCGTGGCCGTACAATCGCGGGCAAACACCGCTTTGCTGACGACGTTTTCATGCTTAACGATCAACCCAAGCGCGATATAAACAGCCAAAGCGGCTACCCCAACGTAAAACCAAATGCCGGGCAACGCCGTACGGAGCGTCTCAAGCGCGTTATTGCCGGGAGGCGCCTTGCCGGAAAATACCCCGAACACCTGCGTGCCGATACCCAGCGCAAGGAGAGCGGCAATGCCATCGCTCAGATACCCGTCAAATGTTGCGAGACGGACGAACCATTGGCCGTTAACATAGCGCGCTGCAGCGATCAATGGAAGCACTTCGCGGTACAGTTTCTTCAAAATATAGTGATCGGTTGGCAGTAAGCCGACGGCTGGCGGCTGTTTCATGGTGAGCGCTGGGAACGCTCGCACAGCATTCACGCCTCTAGCCTTTTGTCAGGCTTATTACTTCCTGGCTCGGGTCGACTTGAAATCGACCCCGGGCTGCTTTGGCGGGAGGCGCCGAGCTTCTGACGCTTCAATATCAGCGCCTGCGCGGCAACGGGTTGAGCACGGCAATACTGGCGATCGGGAAAGATTCGGGCGGCCGCTCTTTTCAATGCGCTACCTCTCGGTTGATTACTTCCTGTCCTCTCGCCGTTCCACCTCTTGGCTAGTTACATGCACAGCACTTAGCTAAGTGCTCTCTTGCTGCTCTCCCTTGCTGATCACTCCGTGGTAACGCCGATTCTGAGATCAAGGTCGGACCAACCGAGGCTTTGCTACGGAGTGAATCCTATGCTAATTTGGGCTGGCTTAGCTTAGCTAGACGATATCGATCCCGCTTGTGGCACCGGTTGCGACATCCCGTCAGAAAGCTCGTCGGAGGAACAATACGGGCTATCGGTATAGACTCGCGCCGAAGCCTAAAGGAGTGTAGCTCGATTTTATCCTTTTTCGGCGCATTTCGCGATGATGAAGTCGCGGCTCTAACCGCGCAGCGTCTTCATCAATTTAAAATGCAACTCAAATTCAAAGCTCCGATTTTCAAGAAGCAGGGAGACGAGCGATGCTTATTGCGTACGCAGTACGCCACAGAACCATAGGCTTAGCGCCGGCGCGTTGTATAGAAAGACGGCCAAGTGGACACTGCGGTGGCGTGGCCGAGTCTCACCTTTGCGCGAGTGTAAAATGAGTCAAGCTGCGCGCCAAGCTCTGGTAGATAACCCGAAGCTCTCATCGAAAGGCTATGACCGCGTTTCCGAGACCCATCGGACCGATCTCCTCAGCGCAGACCGAACGGATACCTATCTAATTGGAATGCTAACGTGGCTGCTTAATAATTGCGATGAGCCCATCATGTTAACCGCCGTCCGTAGCGATCATACGAACCCCGATCAGCGCTGGCTTCACAGCGGCGGAAAGGCGGTGGACATGTACCCTAAAAACTGGGAAGACCGCGAGCAGAAGGCGGTCTGCAATGTGCTGAAGGCGCTATCAGAAGACCCGTATTGCGAGAACGTAGGCCTCGGTGGGATCGTGCGACGATGGCGCACATACGTTACGTGGCCGGAGATACCGTACTTCTGGCTATTTGACGATGACATTCAAGATCATATCCATGCAGGGTCAGCCTGCGAACGAGATCAGACAGGCGGAGTTCGAGCATCGCACAGTAAGGGATGATCCCGTAGGCGCGGGTCGTCGCGTGCATTTGCTTTAGAGATCTCCTGGGCGAGCCCTAGTTTTCTATTCACGCGCATTTGGATTAGTTACACAAGCTATGTAACTATGACGATGATTTTGCTGAGTCTGTGAGAAAGGCGCTAGCGAAAAACCAAAACAAAATAAGGCGCGCGGTGAGTTTAGAGAGGTGGCAGAGCGATTGAATGCGGCGGTATTGAAATGCCACTGGATCGCTATCAGCGCCAGTCAGCGATAGTTTGCGCTAAGGTAAAATAAGGAGTTCTCGCTCAGCGACGATCACGCGAATCTGGCTCGCTGCAACCAAACTGCAACCAAAAATCGTCGCTCGGCGGTAGCGCCCCACACGTACGGGCCGTAATTATGCGGGTTGCAGGACCCATCGTCGCTCCCGAAGTGGTACTTAGGTGGAAGATCGACGTTTGGGGCGCTATTAAGCTGCCAGCTGAGTAGCGATGAAAGCTCGCCGCGGAATTCCCGTCGCCGTAAACGGCAAACCGGCGCGTCGTCGTAAAGCGGCAATCATATGGTCGAGCCCGTGGCGCTGGGCATGAGCCCGCCGCCAGTCTGCTGCCCGCTGCAGGCGGCGACGCCCGCCGCCAGGGCGAGTGCCAGCGCCGAGCGCCGGCAGACTGTAGATTGAAACTAAGGCGAGGCGCGCCGCGTCATGGGGCGGTCTACAAAACTGCTCGCTAGCTGATTGCGCGGGGAGTGTAAGGCGCGCGGCGGCGCCCCAACTCGCAGGGCCCAGCGCCACAAAGATGCGATTCGAAGCTGGTCGATGCCTTAATCGGCACCGAGCCGACTCGAACCTACTTCGTTGTCGTCTGACCCCTCAAGAAAGCTACGAGTCCCGTGATCAGCGAAAAGAGTGCACCAAGAGCACCGCCGATACTTGCGATTACTGCTTTGACGTCGTCTATCGTCTTAGCCTGTTTGAGGTTTATCCCAAGAACAGGGGAGGACTGGTCAGCGGTGCCACCATCCGTTTTGGCCGATATTTTGGAAACGAGTAACGTGTGGACGACCGCCGCCGGAAGCGTGGATGGTGAAATCTCGACTAAGAAACGCCAGCTGTAATTCTTACCTCCATCCTGTGTGACTGCGGCGGATTCTGGTCGTGGAGTGACCCAGGCGATGGGATCCATTGTAACTTTCGGCGGATCTTTTGCTGGCTTATCGCAACTAACCGATACGTCGTAGGTTGCGGCACTGCCCGGCGTCAAAGTGTCCAGACCACTAAGCACCGCGCTGCACTGCATCGGCGTCGGAACTGGCGTAGGCGTGGGAGCTGGCGTAGCCGGCGATACGGCTGATCCTGAAAGCGTCGGCATTGGCGCTGGGGCTGGAGGAATACTCGGCATCAGGGAGACCCAGGTGTAATCACCATCGATGGTTCGGGATGGCGTTTCGTGGAGAGCAAGCGCCATCGCGAAGAGTCCGACCGCCAAGAGAAATGAATAGCCGGGCCTCCACAATGGATCGCCTGTGGGCGCCGGATCCGGCGACTTGACACTAACTGAGGCATCGGAACCTGCTGGGCCACGTGGCGGCTCTTTCACGTTCATCAGCTCGCGAGTGCGCGCAAGGTCGCTAAATATCTGGAAGACGCCAACGTTAAAGATGATGAGCGCTAAAACTGCGAGGGCCTGGCTGATATTTATGTGAATATCCCTAGCGGAAAGCACCAAATAAAATACAACCAGAAGTATCTCTGCTACCAGCAGACCTCCGATTGACAACCACTTTTGCTGCCTCGGAGTAGGGCTAAAGTCGGCCACGGCGTTCGACCTCCCGCTATGAAGATTCGACGCGACGCTAGCGGGCCCTTGGCTCCCTCCTCATCGTCGAAAACGGGACTCAAAAGAAGCAGAGTTCTAAAGCATTTTCCGCGGGCGCGGGTGCCGCTGGCGGAGGATGTACCTCGCGTCGGCGGTGCAACCCCCATTGGATCTACTTGCACCTGTACACCCCTCTCATGGCGGTAGCGAGAGAGATGTCTCGCGGACAAAGGCGGAAGTTCTCGCCGAGCCCCCGGACGAACTCCTGACAGGTTTGATTTCCAAGCGCGGCGCGGCTGGTACCGTCAGGGAGGCTTAACTTTACACGTCAAAGTGCCGAAGCGATGTCGCCGATCGGGACCTCGGCGCGTCCGGTTGGTACCGACCGGTCGCAATCCAATCTGGAGCATGGAGTTCAAGCGCGAGCAGCGACGCGGCGATCAGCCATGAAAGTTTTCGGCTCCAGATTATTGTCGACATCTTCACGCGGGAGCGCCTCGCGCTCGAGGGTCCTTCCGGCTTTCGAGCACGCCCGCTGGACTACGGCCGCGAGCAAGCCCAGTTTGCATCCACTTAGCATTATGTGAGAAACCGACGGTGGCGACGTGACGTCGCGAGAAACGCGGCTACGCAAAGACTCAATAGCCATCATGGTTTGCGAGGACTTGGAGGGGTGGGCAGAGCGGTTGAATGCGGCGGTCTTGAAATGCTTACAACAAGCCTCGACAAGTCCTCATAAATCCCATTTGACCGAGGCGGCGCTTCGGCGCCTGGGCGGCGTCTTTTTTTCGAATTGTTAGGTTTTCTTCGTCGAAGAGGCGACGCACGCGCATATGCTTGATCATCCAGCTCTTGCGGCGGCTCGTGGTCTCAGATCAATTCGGACGCCCGGATTTACGGCTCGTTTGAACGCGTTCACGGTAGAGGAGCGCTTGCTCCTGCTTGCGCTGGTAGCGACCGACCTTCGCCAAGTTGCTAAGGATGATCGCCATTTTGGGATGACTGGGCCCCAGCTCCCGCTCGATGACGATCAACGCCCGCTCAAGGAGTGGCAGCGCCTCCGCGTATTGCCCTTGGCGTATATGAAGCGTAGCTAGATTGTTAAGGCTGACGCCTACTTCGGGGCTCTCCTCACCCAGTGCCGCCTTATTGATTGCTAATGCGCGGGTGAGCAAGGGAAGTGCCTTCGCATATCGTTTCTGGCGCTCGTAAAGCGTCGCAAGATTATTGAGACTAATCGCTACGCCGGGATCTTCAGGGCCCAGCTCCTTTTCCTTTATTGCCAAGGCGCGCTTCAGCAACGGTAACGCCGTGGAATACTGGCGTCGTTTTATATAAACTTCTGCGATGTTATTTAGGTTGGCGGCGACCTCAGTGACATCAAGACCTAGCCTCCGCTCGTTAATCGCCAGCGCGCGTTTCCACATGGGAAGCGCCTTGGCAAATCGCTGTTGGTCGTAATATACCAGAGCCAAATCGTTCAGGCTCTGCGCCACATCGACATGCTGAGCTCCAAGGGCCTGCTCCCGGATTGCGAGCGCGCGTTCAAAGAGGAGCAGCGCCTTCGCATATTCTGCTCGTTCACGGTACAGCAACGCAAGATTGTTAAGGCTCCGTCCGATGTCGGGAAAATTCGGTTCCGGCGCGCGTTCGCGAATCGCCAACGCTTGCTTATAAATAGGCAGCGCCTCGGCGTAGCGACTTCGTTGGGCCAAATATTCTCCCACCTTATTGAAGACGCCCGCTGCCGAGTCCGTCGCCGTCTCTTTGTCTACAAAACGAGCGACCGCTTCGACGTGTTCGACTAACCTGTCACACGCATTCCAACTCTTAAAGTCTACATTTGGAAAGGTGGCAGCCAGGGCACTCACTGCGCGCCCTGTCAAGACGATCCGCTCATCCCCAGGCAGTGCGTTCAAAACAACCTCCTGTACCATCCGATGAATACTGAAAGTGCGACTTTGACGATCGACGCTAATTAAAGAATACTGCGCCAACGGTCGAAGTAACTCGCCGACAAGCAGGTCATCCTGGTGATCCGGAAGCGCGCCTTTAATATTCTCTCCCAACACGCTCGCGCCGCGTTGGAGCAGTTCGAACGGAATAGCTGTTGGATCCCAAAACGCGCTTACCCGGAGCACGTCTCCGGACGCGGGCCAAGAATCCTCGACTACTTTAAAGTTACTGCTCCACGTGATCGCGAGAGCCGCGTGAGCTTCTGGTCGTGCTTTTGCCAAAAGCTTTATGCCTTGTTTTTGGAGTCCATTGAGGTACGAGGAAAAAGCAGCATCGGTCGCAACGATATATGCGGCGGCTTGCTCAAGAGCGAGTGGAAAGAACGCTAAGGTTCGCGCGATCTTTTCAGCAGCGGCGCTCTCAGCGGTCGACGGCAGATTCCGGCCCGTTCTGCAAGTCAGAAAGTTAATGGCTTCTTGCGGTGAAAAGTCTGATACACGCAGTGAGCGCACGATGCCAAGCTTCTGGAGAACGGGATTGCGGGTCGTCGTCAAAATGTGGCCGTGAGGCGCGTTTGGGAGAAACGCGCGCACCAAGATCTCGTCATCAACGTTATCGAAGACCAGTAGCCATTCTCCTCCATCCCGCTCTAACGAGCCTCGAGCCGTTATTGCCGTCTCTTCCGAGCTTGGCGCCGCGATTAGCCCACGGAGCTTGGCAATCTGAACGAAGGCATCGATCAGCGTGCCGCGCGTTTCCGCATTTGCCCAGTAGACGCCATCAGGATACTTCGCATGCTGGAGGTCTACGTAGCGAATAGCGCTTTGTGTTTTGCCAATTCCACCAACTCCAGACAGGGCTACGCAGCGTTGCGACGTAAACTCCAATTCGATTTCCTTTACGAGGTCGTCCCGGCCTGTGAAATAGTGTGTTCGCAGGGCGTCGGGTACGTTAGGCGTAGCGGTTCGGCGTTGAGGCATTGGGACTTGGGTGCGCTCTAAGGAGCGAAACGTAAAATGCTTTGCAAGTTCCGGATATTTTGCAAACCAAGTCGATATCGGGACGACGTAGGCTTCCCTAGCGTGGTCTTCCGTTTCAGCTCGAGAGAAATGTGTTAGTCCGATAACGGCGCTCTCCACGCTTTCCAGAACGACGGGAGAGCCGCTTATACCCGGCTGGGTGTCGCCGATATCAATGAGGCGCCAGGCGTGCGGAATCTCCGCTAAAAACGCGCCAATTTGCATCCCGATCGGCGTTGGGTGGGCCAGTCTAGCGTTGAAGCGTTGAGACCCGCCTACGGGCCGAGTCACGCCTACAACAGGTGCGCGTAGGCGAAACAGCGCTGGCGACGCAGCCTCCGGAGCTTCGACTGTGTCATGTTCGCTGGTTAATTCCAGCACGGCCACATCACGACCAGGATCGGAGCGCTCAACGCACAGTCTAGCAGTCGCTGTGCTCAACGGCTGATCGTTAGCGGAGAAGAACGTGACCGGGACCGCCCTCCGGTCCACAGCCTCCAGGATGACATGGTAGCAAGTCAACACGATCAGCGCTTTTTCAACTGGGACACAAAGCCCCTGGCCAATACGATTACCATGAGCATCACAGACGCGCACGGTTGCCTGAGAGATCAGATCCAGTCCGGAGAGCGTGCGCATAGCGGCCGGTTAGGCTTTTTCGGCGAACTTCCAAGTTGCTGTAATTTTGAGACCCGCCGTCGATGTTGACTCGCCGGTAAGAAGAACGGGAACGATTGTCGCCCGCCCCTTCAATTCAAAGCCGAATGAAATTTCGAGTTCAAGCTCGCACGGCCTCAGGGTCTTGGCAGCATCGTGGACCTTCAATCCGATGACTCGGACGCCTTCGTTAACTACGCGAGCAGCCTCGTCAAAAACATTCGTGGCCGTCACCGCGCGGATGTGTGACTCGTTTGTTACAGGAAGGGCCTGGCCGCTGACGCGAAAGTAAACTATCGCGCTGCCGATCTGCTGAGCGATTAGGTTGGGCTGTGCAGCTGTAGGCTGGGTCTGCTCCCGTTCACCGCCAACCGCCGTTCGAATCTTACCCATAGTGACTATGCCTCCGAGTATCAAGGTTTGACTTCGTCAATGTTACAGCCGCGGCGAAGGATCCACAATCCGGTGAGTTGCCGTTAGGCGCAGTTTCGGGAAACCTCATTCGGCATGGGATGTCTTCACCGCTTTGGCCGAAGTCAACTCAACAGCGACACAGGTCGCGAAGCGAGACCACGCGGCCAGCACCAACGTGCCCGCGAAGCAGTGGGACGAGATGGCCTCCGAGCAAGCCGCAATCCATCGCACCCTCGTCGCTTTACATCTGAGTCCGATCGAACCCGCAGGCGTGCTTGATGACCGGCTAACTGTCCAGGACTGCACGGAATTGGGGGTAAGAAGGATTGTCGATCGAGGGCGGAGCGCGGTAATATGAACCGGAGCCCCGACCTTGGGGCCCCGGAGGTCCGTGGTATGATCACACGCTATGCCATCCCAGCGGGGCTCTTCGTGCTTTCGGCAGCCCTGCCCGTTGCGAGCTCCGCCGCGACGATCGCCCAGATTCGCGGCAGTCCCTCCAGCTATGCACCGGTCATCGTGGCTCAGAACATCCCTCCGTCGCCTGCGCCGCGGCCAACAACTCAGCTGCTGCCGGCTCCTGCGACCACTTCCAAGATTCAGGCCGCTGAGGCGAATCTGCGGCACCTCTCGATTCTAAAGGGTGACTACTTCGGCGCTCCCACACCGATTGCGGGTCCTATTCCCCTGCCCAACTTTTTCGTCTTCCTCAGCCGAGCGTTTTGCATCCCACCTGCGACGGCAGTCCCGGTGACGTCGCCGTGGTATACGGCGGCGGTGCTCGCGCTCAACCGCGTTGCATCGGTCGCAGCGCCGCAACGGGTTTCACAATTGCCTCGAACCATTACTCGCGAGCAAGCCGCAGTCGACACCGTGCGAATCGCGACCGCGAAGCATGCTATTCAATACGGCGCGTTGCCTGGACGACTCCCGGATTTTGCCGATGAATCGTCGATCGCGCCGGCTGCGCAAGATGCAGCAAAAATGGCCGTCTTTTTGCATCTTCTCTCGGTCGGCCCCGATAACCGGTTCAATCCTCAAAGCCCATTGATTACGGGGGATACGTATCTATTGCTCAACGCGGTTAAAGTGAAGACGGGAAACAATCCATGCACGTAGCGCAACGCGCATTCCTGACCTTCGTAGCGATCATGTCGTTCACGATGATGCTGGCACGGAGCGGAACGGTCGATCGCACGTGGCACAGCATCGGTCCCGGCTCCATTAACGCGCCTAAGTACGGGTGGGCGAGCGGACGCGTATCGCAGTTGATCGTCGACGATGATGGAGCTCTGGTCGTCGCGACCGCAAACGGTGGCATCTGGCGACGTGCCGCGAGCGACCAAGGGTGGTCTGAGACCAACGCTGGACTGCAGTCGTTGGCGTTCGGGGCGATCGATCACCGCAGGAAGCTCTACGTTGCGGCAACCGGCGAAGATCACAACTGCACCGACTGTGCCTTTGGGGAAGGGGTCTACAAGAGCAACGACGGCGGCCGTAGCTGGACCTTCCTCCCCCGGTCACCGCCAATGCGAGCAGCGGCGATACGAATAGGATCGAGCGATGGACAAGTGATTTGGCTAGCCGGTTCTACCGGCCTTTGGGAATCGATCAATGGAGGCACCTCCTGGAGTGAAAGCGCACACGACGGTGGAACAGAGTTCATCGATCCCACATCGGTACTCGTCCTTCCAGGTGACAAAACGGTCATCGTCGGCGATCGGACGGGATTATTTCGAAAAACCAAAGACGATACCGACTGGAAGCTCTTGAATGTCAATCCCGTTGCCGACCTGCAGCAATATGACTCCGACACGGGCGTTGAGAGCGCGCTTGCGGTCGCGGAAAGTGATCCATCTGAGATCCTGGCCAGTTTCGTGGTATCGAACACTAATTACGACTACGGTTGCCTGGCGGGACTCTTCATTAGCCACAACACGGGAGACACGTGGACGCAAATCGACGTTGACGACTATGCGAACAGCCAGAACTTCTATACGCACGTCGATCCCACTGACTCCTCCGTTGGGTGCCAAGGCTGGTACGATGATGCTGTCGCGATCAACCCCACGAACCCGCAGGACATCGCCGTTGGCGGATTAACGATTTTTCGATCGTTCGATGGCGGCCGGAGTTGGACGAATCTCGCTCGCGCAAATGGCATCCACCCGGATGTCCACACGCTTACGTACGACACGACCGGAGATCTCTATGCGGGGGAAGATGGTGGCGTGGTGGAATTCCCAGCCAATGGCTCTCCGCTAAATCTCAATCAGCATCTAGCAATCACGCAATTCTACGGCGATGCGTCGCTGAGTGGCGATGGCACGATCGTCGACGGAACGCAAGACAACGGCACCACTGCCATCAGGGGTACGCTCCAGAGTCTTGCGCAAGCGCCCACGCCAGCTTGGACGGGGGTTTTCGGCGGCGATGGAGGCAATACGATCATCGACCCGCATGATAGCCAAGCCATGTATGCTGAGCATTACAATGGCACCCTCTTTTCAACCACAGATGGCGGCGCGAATTGGAAGTTCATCGGTCCCCCGGTAACGGCCGTCGACTGGGTCATGCCATTTCTCGTGACGACGGATTGGCAAACGATCCTCGCCGGTGGCGATAATGTGTATCGCACAACCACAGGAGGCCAAGGCGGTTCGGCGTGGACTTCGCTTGGACCGTGGGCTGAACCATCTCCGCATACCTCCGCCGATCCATACATAACGGCCCTCTGGGCGTCGAGCGATGGGAAAATGATAGTCGCTGGTAGGACCGACGGCCAGCTCGCGAAGATGGCTACGACATCACAATGGTTGAAACCGCCGCAGACTATCGGCAGCGGTCGGATCGCGAGTATTGCGGTCGACCCGCGGGATCACCGTCACGCCTTCGTAAGCCTTGCCGACCCCAGTAGATGTAGTATCGAGGAGACCGCCGACTTCGACGCCGTCGCTTCTCAATGGAAAGACGTCACAGGAGATTTGAAAGATTGTAAGCCGATCGCGCTACAAAAATACGATTGGTTCGACACGAGAACGGCGGCCCTGGCATTTCTCTCCGATCGACTGTTTGTAGGAACGGAAAGCGGTGTATTCGAGGAAACCAGCCCATCACACTGGTGCCTCCTAGGCGATGGATTGCCGCACGTACCCATCAAGGCGCTTCTCTTCGTGCCCCCTCAATCGCTTGTGGCATTTACGCACGGGCGTGGTGCGTGGTACCTAAGTGACATCACCATGCAATGTCAAGTGAGGTAGCGACCACAGTACTCTAATAGGTGTCACCTCACCGAGCCTGAGTTATCGTCCGAATTGTCACTCATCTGCTGACGCCTTCAGACGTCCCAGATTGCGCGGTTCCGTGACAATCAGGAGTGCTTCGTGGTATCGGCGGGGGTGGGGGCGGTGGAGGCGCAACCGGGTCGATTACTTGCGCATGCTTGGGCTTGTCATGCGGCTTGCCCTGACAACCTGAGTTTGGTGGCGTTGGCGCGGGCGCAGGCGTCACTTGCTCAATCTTTTCTATGGGCACGTAGGGATCAGCGACCGCAAATATGACATCCCTAAAGCCAGTCCCATATTTTTGGCCACGGGACATCATACACGATGCTAAAACTCCGGTGAAACACAATTCAAATAGCAACTTAACCGTCCTCGCGGTGACCTTCTATTTTAGTATCGTGATCGTGTAGACGAACTTGATGTATAAGTAGAAAAAGACTAGGCTGACCGTTAGTATCAGCAGCCCGATCGAGGCGGACTGTATTTCGACGCCCTTCAGATTCGCCGTAAACGTGCTCACGTCAGCAGCTGCCTGGGCTTTGGCAAGCCATACGCCCTTCAGAAACTGCAAAATCGAGAGTGCCAAGCCAACAAAGACTACAATCAATACGAATACCAAAATGACATAGCCCGTGCCACGCTGGGATTGCAGCGCTGCGACATTTGCCTTCTCCTTGATAAGCTGCTGCTGGTAATACGGCGTGGCAAAATCCCGCCAGTACGACGTTTGAAACTGATCGTAAGCGCGGCCGACAGTAGGGGGTATTGCAGGAGTCGCTACCGGAGAGTTAGCGGGTTGTGACCCCACATATGACGGCACGCTAACAACAACATTGTCAACAGAACCACGCCGAGCGCCGAGGACTGATGCATTCGCAAAATCTGTCTCCTTGCGGGTCTTAGCGCGTTCAGCATGACTGAATCTAGCTATTCGGGTCAGAAGCAAGTAGGCCCTACCTCGAGGCCAGAACGTCCCGATCTGGTACCTTACGTGATCGTTTGCTTACTCAACAAGCAAACGCACCGGGCCTGCTGTCTCTTGCAAAGCTTCCACCCGCATGCTAGCCTCAGTGGTGAGGCCATTCGGCCTTCCAGTCATCGTCCTTCCCGGACTGCGCCTCGTTCTGAAGTCTGCTAGGAGCCTCGCATGCTTCGTCGTTTGCTCGCTGTGTTGGCGCTCGCGGCAATCCTCGCTACGCTCTTTTCTCCTAGGCGGGCGGACGCGGGATGGGTCTGGGACGGGCATACTTGGACGGTCGCGATCGTGTCCGCGATTGGAGCCGCTGCAGCTGGATACTTTCTTGCGTACGAGTCCGCCATGCTCCGTTCAAAAGGCAGTGTCAAACAGGGTGAGACTGTAATGCGCTTGACGCTTTTTGGCTCGCCCAAAAGCATCGCGCCTACCCCCGATCCGCGACAACTAACCCTACAAGCCTTGCGCGGAATCGTCATGGCTGATATTGCCTACGAGCTTACTGCCCCTAACATCAATCCCGTAACGCAGATTCATTGGCGCACAAAATTCGAAACGCTGCGGAGTTGTTGGAATACGGCGCTAGTCACGCCGCCGACCCCCGTGCCAAGCCCCTCCGCTTCGCCCACGAGCTCATCGACGAGCTCCCCCAGCCCAACACCTAAGCAATCAAAGAAACAGAGCTCGTCCAAAAAACCGAAGGGACAGAAAACGGCCGGCCCTGGCACCAACCAAACTACCTACACGGGGCTGAGGCTCGTCGTCGCGTACGACCCCACGCGTCTTGGGACAGACACCGGGCTAGCGACCGGCCAGGTCGGCTACGCCGGATCGCCAGCTCCGTCTCATCACCCTTCCTCTCAACATCCGAAGAAAAAGCGCACCCCGACGACAAAACCTAGCCATTCCCCAAGCCCGTCGCCATCGCCATCGCCGTCGCCGTCGCCGTCGCCGAGTCCCTCGGCGACGCCGGCCAAGCCAACCTGTAACGACCTCTTTAACGATGTTATGGATTCGTACAGCGGCGACATCAAAAAAGCCAATGTGCTAGTTGCTTCGTACTCTCGCCCAGCACCCGGCTCCGGCAAGAGTTCGCCAAGCCCCTCGCCTCTGAGTTCGGCCGATGCGGAGGCACTCGCGTTTCGGCTTCAGACGCAAATCGACACCACGGACCTCGCAGCTTACCTCTCGACGTCACCAAGTCTGCTGTCCCAGGTCGTCAATCAAAATGTCGGCTCGTACGTCACCGACGACTATGTGCGCAATCTGTTTCTGGCAACGGCGGCCATTAAATTCATTAATACGCTTCCCACGCCGACGCCCACGCCAACGCCGACTCCAAGGCCGGGAACGAAGAATATAAGCCTTCCACCGATCCTTTCGCTGCTCCAGCCGGTGGCTTCGGACTGCCCTGGCGTCAACGCTATTACTTCGGGTTTAAAGTGCTTGAACGATGTGAGCTCCATCGAAGTCGCCTTCGCAAACGCGCATATCCAGCGCGAAGCGTGCTACTGGAGCAAACACGTAATCATGCCAACCTACAGCGACATCGAGCTTTGGGCGCAGCGGCGGGGGCCTTACGAGGAAACCGGTGCGGCCATTCTGGGAAGGAGTGCTGGCAGCACGCCGCCGCCGACCCAGGCGCTGATCACAGTCAACCTCGGCGACTTCCCAGGCAGCCTTAACAGCATCGATCCGGGCAGCGTGTACATCAACGGCCTGTTCACGGGAGGATCATACGAGCCGACGTCTTTGCAGGCCGTGGATGCAATGAACGCCATCAACGCTGATATGACCGTTCTCACGATGCCATCGGGTTGCTGACAGCGTTGGAGCGTTACAAGATGAGAAAGTCATACATTACGACCGCTATAAAAGGGGATTCATCGTGGGACATGCATTCTTGCCTCTTGATGTTACAGCGGCTGCGCAGACGCCTGGTACGGCAACGTGGCCTAACTTTACGGGCACTCCTCAGCTCGTTGGGTCGAGCACCAGCGGTCGTGTAACGGTTTACATTGATGCATCATATCCTGATGCGATGCAGAACGCCACGGACCTTATCCACGATGCCGATCGCGTCGTTACGGCCAACGATGGGATTTTCGGGACCAGCGGCTCGCCCGTCAATGTCCTTATATGGCAGCTAAACGGAAAAAACGACGGCACCGGCGGGGCGGACCACGCATCCTGCGACTACGCGGCGGGGGCTAATATTGAGGTTTGCGCCTCTATAGGCGCCTCAAACCGCGTTTCGGCGCTTTTTGAGGCGGAGTTGAGCGAGTGCTCTATGGGCGGCAACCTCTGCGGGGTGAGTACCGGTGAGACCCTCTCACGCTGGTGCTCGGCGGTGATCGGTAACAACGCGCTCCCCGACTTCGTCAGTGCTCCCACGTGGGCACAAGATGGAATGCCCAACTGGGTCGACCAAACAAAGCAGAGCGACCAGGATTACGATAGCATCGGCTGCGGGATGGCCTTCTTGTCATGGTTGATGCACAGGGGAAATTATTCTCTAAGTTCCATTGCTCGCGCGATGGTCTCATTGACAGCTTCGGGGACGCTGGCACAGCTTTACGCAGGTTTGAGCGGCGACGCGGCAGGAAACGCCTGGCCCACCTTTTCTACCGCAGTCAATGCTCTACCCAACGACGTCGTCAACGATGATCCGTTCGGTTAAAGCGACACAGCGATAACATTCTTTGTTACGAATACGCTGCACTTCCTCAACCTTAAGAATAGGAATCACAACATCGTGATCTACGGCATCGATGTCTCCGGATGGCAAGAGAACATCAACTGGCAGCGAGTGCCAAACTCGCAGATTAAGTTCGTTTTCGCCAAGGCCACCGAAAGCACGGACTACTACAGTAATCAGTTCCATCAGCAGCATGACGGCGCCAAGCAGTTGGGGATACCGTTTGGAGCCTATCACTATCTCGACGTTCGGGTCGACGGCGGGCAGCAGGCGGAATACTTTTTGCAGGCGATCGACGGGTATCAGGGACAGCTACTACCCGCACTCGATATTGAGGAAACCCACGGTATGTCTGCGGACGGCGTCGTCAATTGCCTCGCGGCATTCTTGAAGGTGGTCGACGCGACGCTGCAAGGCAGGAAAAGTTTGTTTTACACGTTTTTCTCATTCTGGAACGACACCATGTCGGGGCGCGACGACTTCTCCGGTCATCCGCTGTGGATCGCGCAGTACCCCATCAGGTACACGGAAGCGATGCAGCCGGCAATTCCTAAGGGCTGGAAGAGCGCTGCAATTTGGCAGTACGCGGATACAGGCGACGTTGCGGGCATCACCGGCATTACCAAGAGTCCCGACATGGACCGCCTGGTCGGCGACGATCTTTCGCTAATTTCTAGATAGCGCGGAGCGTCAAAACGTATATGGAACCGTGTTGCTCGCGGCGCTGGCGTTGTCGCCCTGCAGCAGCACGCCCACTTGGACCGTTTGCCCTTGCTTATAAATGGCGCCCGCGCCATTCACCGCGGGAATGACAAAGACGATTTGATTCTCCTTCCACGATACGAGTGCGGCGACACCGTCGTCGAGTTCAGCCACATCGGTTATACTTCCGATAAGATTGGCCCGACGCGGTTTTATCGCTATAAGCCCAGCTGATTCGCCGGGGGCAATCAGCTCGCCGTTCCAGCTAGCTGTCGGATTCGTCATTTTGCGCCGAGTGTCTAACCGCGCTATTGCGGCGCGTGGCTGCTCAGATCGTGTTGCATCTGGGTGGCCAGTGGCGCGAGCGCGCGAATTTGCGGGAGCGTGGTCGATTCGAGGCGCTTGATCAGATCGTCATCGAAGATGGCACGCGCGTCATCTAGACGCCCGAGATTGAAGAGCGCCATGCCCTTATTGTATTGCGCGGCCGGAGCCAGGTCGCGCTCTTGCGGGCTCGTAGCCGCTTCGAGGCGAGCGACTAGGTCGTCATCGAAGATCTTCAGCGCGTCGTCGAAGCGGCCGAGATCGAGGAGTGCGAGCCCCCTGTTGTACTCGGCGGCCACAGCGAGGTCATGCACTTGCGGGACGGTGGCCGCCTCGAGGCGCTTGATCAGATCGTCGTTGAAGATGGCGAGCGCATCGTCAAAACGCCCGAGATTGAGTAGTGCCACGCCTTTGTTGTAGAGTGCGGCCGGCGCGAGCTCGCGCACTTCTCGGCGAGTTGACGCTTCGAGGCTCTTGACCAGATCGTCATCGAAGATCGCGAGCGCGTCCGCGTAACGCCCGACGTACAGCAGCGTGAGGCCCCTGCTGTAGGCCGCGGCGGGAGCGAGCTCGCGCACCTGCGGGAGCTGGGATGCTGCGAGATGCTTGATCAGATCGTCGTCGAGGATGGCGAGAGCGTCGCTATAACGTCCAAGAGAAAGTAGCGCCGATCCCCTGAAGTAGAGCGCCGCCCAGGCGTACTCACGCACTTGCGGGTTCGAATCGCCTTCGAGACGCTTGACCAGATCATCGTTAAACGTGTCGAGTGCCGCGGCGAGTTGCCCGAGCATCATGAGCGCTAGGCCTTTGTTGTAAACGGCGAGCGCTACCCACTGAAGCACATCGGAGTCAGTCGAGGACCCGAACCGGCTAAGCATTGCATCGGACGCCGCCAGCGCCTTTTCCGGCTGGGTTAATTGATAGTACACGGCGCTTTCGTTCAATAAAGCCTGGGCCACCTGTTTTTGCGTCGCTTCGGGATCGCGAACGACTGCATCAAAACATTCTGCTGCCAGGTTGAGATCCTGAGCGGCGTACGCGGCCAGCCCTCGATCGAGCCAATCCTTGGCCGTGTACGTGCTCTTGGGCGTACTCTCTAGTTTCTTTTCACGGGCCTGGACGGCACGCGCTTCTTCCTCCGAAAGACTCGCCTGCTTCCCCTTATCGAGCGCGTTCTGCAGCTTGGCGAATCCTTTGTCCCATAAGTCACTCGCGTGGCCGAGTTGAATGTCGGCGCGAGCGATTAGGCCTGAAAGGTATAGCCGAGTGATGAGGAAACCGCTGGTGAATCCCAATATCGGGAAGTAGATCGTGACCGCTAGCGCCGCGGCGGCGCTCGACGAATGATACGCCGGGCTGGTGGCCCCGACGAACTGCGATATCGCCGACGGTATCTTATACAGCTCCACCAACCCCAGGCCGACGATGATCTTGGTGAGCCAGTCGGAAATCTGTTCGAGGTTTGTGTTAGGGGTGAGTAACGGATGTTGCTGAGCGCCGTCGGCTGCGGCGGACGCTACCTTCGGAATGCCAAAGAGAAAGCCGACCAGCAGGCCCGCGATGAAAAGGCCGCCGGCGATGAACGCCGGGAGCTGCCAATATCCCCAGCCTTGGCTCAGCGCCAGCAGCAACATCCCCGCTAAGAGCGCGACCAAAATGCCTTTAGCGATGGCTTGAGATGCTTCTGCTAGCTCAACCACCTCGCGTTCCCGCGCGAGGCGCTGCTCGTCCGATGGCGTCGTCGTGGGAGGCCCGTCACTCATTCGACGGGCCTCTTTCTAGGCAGGGGCTATTGCCACATGCCCTTAAGGTCCGAGGCCGTGCAGGCGTTCGCGGTGCAGGCTACGCCTGTAATCGTCTCGATCGTGCGCAGAACCGAGTAGTGGTCGACGTTCTGATTGTACGAACCCGGTTTCACCGTCGGCCCGATCAGCAGGGTCGCGATCTGGTTCTTTCCGTTCTTGTCGGGTGAGGCTTCGTCCCAGGTGAGGATCAGCAGACCGCGATGCGCGGTGTTGTACTTCAGGATCGCGGGGACGTTCTTCGCAAGCCACGTGTCACCGGTTTTCGTGCTGCAATCGTGCATGTCGTTGCAGAGGTTCGGCACGACGATCGCCAGCGTCGGCGGCGATTTTGGGAAGCGCTGATACACGAGATTCGACGTCGCCGGTACGTTGGTGAAGTTCACCCACGGGTTGTGCTTGCGCGCGTATTCGCCCGCATAGCAGCCGGTGTATCCGTCGTGCGGCATCGACTCCGAATAGCCGTCGAAGCCTTTTCCGCCGGTCAGCAACTCGGCCCCGACGTTCTCGGTTGAAAACGTGTGCGGACAGGAATCGTCGGTGATTCCTTGCGTCGAACCCGAGAAGAACGCGAGGTAGTTCGGTTGGCTCGGATGGCCGATGGCGTGGCTGTTTGTCATGAGCGCCGCCTCCGGCACGAGCGTTTTGTTAATGTACGGAGCCTGCGAGCTGCCGATGACCAGATCGTAATCGCGATTTTCCATAATGATGACGACGACGTTATTCGCGTGCGGTTTGGCCACAGCGTCGGCTGCGACGATGTTGGCCGGAGCGCCGGCCGCGCTCGGTGCGCCGATGCTCATGCCGGCACAACCGGCCAGCAGCGCCGCGGTAACGCCTTGCAGTTTTCGAAGGCAGATTGACAGTTCACTCATATGCGCACTCCTTTTTCCACCAGTCACCGTTTCGGAGTTTGCGGATTGGGGCCTTGGTTAAGGAGTGTTAGCAGCCCGGCGTGAAAACACGAAGGCATGATTAGTCTCGCTACGGGGCTCGCCGTACACGAAGGGCGTGTCCTGCTCGTCGCGTCGCGCTATCCCAATCATGCCGATCCGCTGTGGAATCTGCCGGGCGGACGGCAGCAGCGCGGCGAGCTCCTCAAGGAGACCGTCGTACGCGAGGTGTTCGAGGAGACGGGGCTGCGCGTGGAGGTTGGGGAGCTCGCCTACGTGAGCGAGAGCTACGATGGGGCAATCCACTTTTTGAATGTGACGTTCAACGTCATGCTTCAACAAGCTCGGCATGACACTGGGAGGCACGACGCTCGAAGCGATCATGTCGTGACGCTGGAGTGGGTGCCCATCGAGGAGTTAGCGGAAAGGATCGTCGTCCGCGTAGTGCGAGAACCGCTGCTCGGGTATCTACGCGGTGCGCTGCCGGGACGGTACGCCGGATATCACGACGCCGGCATTACGATCGAGTGGCCCGCCGACTCGCAATAGTTAAGGAGACCTTATGAATTTGGCGTTATTCGGTGCTACCGGGCCAACCGGAATGAACTTACTCGAGCGGGCGATAGCAGGCGGCGATACTATTCGGGCGCTCGCGCGGACGCCGGAAAGGCTAAGCCACTTCCGCGATCGCGTGACGGTGATTCACGGGGACGTACTAGACGAAAGGACTGTTGCCGAGGCGATCGTTCCCGGTACCGATGCCGTGCTTTCCGCGCTGGGGGTGCCCCCGTCCCAGCGGGACACGAGCTTTACGCTGCGGCGAGGGATGCATAACATTTTATCGGCGATGCGAGCCTCGGGGACACGGCGCGTCTTAGCCGTTTCAGCATCTGCGTTGTACGTCGATTCTTTCGACAACCTTCTCTTGCGAATCGCAAAGCCCGCGCTGCAGCGCCTGTTTGCAAAGATGTACGACGACCTGCGTGCGATGGACTCCGAGCTCGAGGGCGCACAATGTGACTGGACAAGCGTGGTCGCGCCGCAGCTCAACAACAAACCACCCACGGGACAGTACCGAGTGGCGGTTGGCCACAACCTCCCGCGCGGCTACTCGATCACGCGTGCCGACCTCGCCCACTCCATGTTCGATTTGATCCTCGACACGAGCGCCTTTCGGCGGCGCGTCTTCGTCGCGAACTAGGGCGGGCGCGGGCTGTGCCGAAGTCCTTCAGCGCTCTTCCGTTGAGCTTCCGGGAGGTGTCGCAGATGAGAATCTTGCTCAGCGCCGCAGCCATGATCTTGCTCGCAGGATGCGGAGGCCTTCCACAGGCTCAGGTTGGAACGCAGCCGCCGGGCATCGCGCCGGGGGGCCCGGTAGGCGCAATAGGGAGCACGGACTTGCTCTACGCCGCGGGGCAGCACTTTGGCTACGTCTTTACCTACCCCGCGGGGAAGTTAGTAGGGTCCTTCCCGCTGCGCATCCACCGTCAGCAAGGCTATTCAAACGGCCTCTGCTCGGACTCGGGCGGCGACGTTTTTCTAACGGTCTTTTCCGCGAGCTTCGTTAAGATATTCGAATACGCGCACGGCGGCACCAAGCCGATCGCCGAGTTACGTGACCCACAGCCTACGCCGATCGGTTGCGCTAGCGATCCGACGAGCGGCAACCTTGCGGTAACGAACTCGTTTCCCACCGAGGGCCTAGAGAGCGTGGCCATCTACAAGGGCACGCAGGGCAAAGCGAAACTCTACTACTCGATCCCAGAAATGCACGTCTTAGCGTTTTGCGCTTACCACAATGCGGGCGATCTCTTCGTCGATGGCAAGAACAGAACGAACGGCCGGTTCGCGCTTGCCGAGCTTCCAAAAGGCAGCGGCACGTTTCAAAGCATTACCGTCAAGGGACTCGATACCCGCAAGCCGGGCAACCTCCAGTGGATAGGCAACTACCTGACTGTCGCCGTTCCCACCGCCCACAGGATCTACACGCTGCAAGTCTCGGGCACGACCGGGACGATCGTCGGCACGACTGTGCTTCATCGATGGGATACGCGTACGACTGTGCAGTCGTGGATCGACGGCAACACCGTCATCGCTCCACGCGGCCTAACGAATGAGACGATCGCATTCTGGAATTACCCTCAAGGCGGCAAGCCGGTCAAAACACTCCGTGGCTTTGCGGCCGGATACATTCACGGCGTGACGGTTAGCACAGGACAAGGCCGGTAAATCGAGGGTTACCTTCACGTCACCCTTCGACAGGCTCAGGGCGACGCCGGGCGGACCAGCGGGGGCGGTCGATGGTGAGCAGGATCACGTCGACGGGTTTTCCCGCGACCGTCGCGCCGCGCGGAAGCATGCCTTCGTCCTCGAAGCCGTTGCGGCGCAGCACCGCGCGCGACGGGAGATTCTCCGGCAGGCAGTAGGCGCGAATGCGCTGCACGCGCGTGCGGCGGAAGCCTTCGTCGACCAGCGCCGCGACCGCCTCGGTAGCGAAGCCGCGACCGCGGTGCGCGCGCACGACGCTGTAGCCGATCTCCGCCGTGGAGCGGCTCGACTCCGAGATGCGCAGCGAGACCCATCCCAGCGTCTCAGTCCTGTCGCCGAGGTGCACGAGCCATTCGAAGCGGCCGGTCGCACCCGGGCCAAAGCGCGTCGGGCGGCTGCCTACGGTGCGCAGGAACTGCGCGCGGTTGACGTCAGGAAGGTCCTGAAAGTCGCGCAGATCCGGCTCCTGCAGCACCTCCCAGAGAACTCCGGCGTTGGCCGCCGTCACCGGCTCCAGCCGTAGACGCGCCGTCCGAATCGTCCTCACCAGCATCGCTCCATCACTTGCCGTTCTACCCGCCCCGCGTGATCGGTGCAACGATGGATTTGGCTGCAGCCTACGCCGGGACCGCGCCCGCGTGGGTCGATTTTACCGGAACGGTCGCGTCGCGTCCGCGCTTCTTCTACGGCTCGCGCACGCACTGCATGCACGAGGCCTTCGACGTACAGAGCAGCGCTGGAAGGCTCGAGGTGGTCGACAACGTGAGCATCGCGCCGCGCTGTCCCGCACGCGCCGGCGATACGATCGAGATCTGCGGCGAGATGGTTCACGATCCGGGGCGGCTGCCGGTCGTCCACTGGACCCATCACGATCCCGGCAACCGCCATCCGGACGGATTCATTCGCCTACGCGGGCGGCTCTACGCGTAACGAAGGTGATGCCGGAGCTAAATGACCCAGACGGCTCCCTTGCCGTGCCCCGCGCAGCTCGGGAACGCGGAACACTTGAACGAGATAGTTTGAGAGTAGTGGCCAATCTTGGTCGATTTCGTGGCGGTCACCGTTTCGGTCGTCGGGTTGCCGGGATTGGGGCTGAACGTGCCGGCGAGGCCGGCATGGCTCATCTTGGTCGACCAGTGGACCCTGCCGCACTTTACGACCTTCGAGCCCTTCTTGCACGTCAGCTTGATGCCGAGCTTCGCGCTGCCGCCCGGCCTCACGCAGACCTTGAGTATTTTTGGATTCGTGCACGCGTCGGGCATGAAGCCCTCCGGCGCCATGCCGCTCACGCTAAACCCCGCCGTCATCCGCGAGGACGGCGCGAAGCCGGATCCCGCTCCGGTGCTCGGTAAGGACCGGCCGCCCGAGCAGCCGGCAATGAGTAACACTCCCACAGCTAAACCCGCTAGGTACGGGCGCGCTCCGCGGTTGAAAAGTAGCTTCACCGCAACCTCCTTTTTGACACCTGCTACTTGCGTGATACGTACTGCGCCACCTGCCCGCGATGGGCCGAATCCATTCGCAACAGCTCCGGTATCGTCACGAAGCGATAGCCGCGGCGCTTGAGCGTGTCGACGATCAGGCGCGTCGCTTCGACGTCCGAGCTGCGGTCGCATAGGCTCGGTGCGTGCATGCGCGCGCAGAGGATGCCGCGGTTGCCGTCGTGCAGCGTGATGATGGCGCCGTCACCCGCATAGCGCAGCACGCGCGCCGCGATCACGCGCGGCGGCGGATCCTCCCAGTCGTTGGCGAGCGGAACCGACCACATCACCGGCGTGTAGCCCAGCTTTCGAACCTCGTCGAGCACGAGCCAGTCGCGCGAACCGAAGGGCGGACGCATGATTCGCGTGTGACGCCCGGTCGCGGCGAAGATGGCCGCGTCGGTACGCTGCAACGTGCGGCGCAGCCCCGTTTCGTCGTAGAGCACGAGGTGACCGTGATTCCACGTGTGATTGCCAACAGCGTCCCCCGCCGCGGCCTCGCGGCGCACGATCTGCGGGTAGGCCTGCACCGCGCGCCCCACGACGAAGAACGTCGCGTGCACGTGCTCGTCGCGCAGCACATCGAGAATCTCGGCCGTGTACGGCGGATTCGGGCCGTCGTCGAACGTGAGCGCGACGACGCGCTGGTTCTTCGGGCCGCTCACGAGCGTCTTGCCGAAGAGCTGGTTGCCCGGGCTTTCGGCCGCCTCGTACGCGACGAAGAGCAGCGCCGCGAGCAGCGCAGCGCACACCGAGACGCGGAGGGCGAATCGCGTTCGCACGCGTTAGCCGTGCAGCCCGCGGATCCGGGCCTGCGCCGCTGCTACGTTGCGACGAAACTCGTCCGGCCCGAAGTCTCGGAAGGCCTGGACGATCTGCGCGTAGTGCGGATCGGCGATCTGCGAGCTCTGCAAGCGCAAGAGATCCTTGGGCACGCCCTTGGAGAGGTCGATGTTGAATTGGCGCCCGGCTTTAGTCGCCCAGTACTCCGGGTTCGTGAACGTCACCGTCCGCTCGCCCTGCTTGTAGTCCGCAAGCTGCTTGACGTAGACCGTGTAGAATGCGTCCGGCTCGGGGAGCGGCGGCTTGTCGATCAGTTGCCAGATTCCGTCTTGCTCCAACAATCCGAAAAAGAAGCTCACGTCGTAGACGCGCGCCGCCGGCGCATTGACCTTGATCACGTGGCCGTTGTAGCCGCGAATCTCGTACTCGAAGCTCGAGACGCCCTCGACGTCGGACATCCGGTACGCCTCCTGATAGATCGGGGGCTTCGGATACTTGATCGTCATCCGCGCGTAGAGCTCGCTCGGCGCGTGCTGCGCATGAATCGCCGGCGCGAACCGGCCCATCTCGCCCGGTCCGTAGATCCGCCAGCCCAGAAAGAGCATCACCGCCGATAGGACGATGATGAAGAGCCCGATGGGGAAACGGCGCATTATCGCGGCCTACTTTACCGGTGCGTTCGCTTCCTGGTCGAGCACCCGGTTGACCAGGCGATCGGCCACGACGTTCTGCTCGCGCGGCACGTGTCCGATATCGACGCTCTCAAACGCACGTAGCAGCCGCATGGCTTGGCGATGAAGCGGCTGCAGTCCGGCGTTTTTGACGCGATACTCGCCGCGCAGCTGCTTCACTACGAGCTCGGAGTCCAGACGCACTCGCAGGCTACGGATTCCACGCTTGCTCGCGGCCTCCAAACCGAGCAAGAGCGCGGTCCATTCCGCGACGTTGTTGGTGGCAACGCCGAGATAGGCGCCAATCTCCTCGAGCAGCTCGCCGCCGGGCGCGATCAGGACCGCGGCGCTCGCCGCGGGACCGGGGTTACCGCGGGATCCGCCGTCGGCGAAGAGCGTCGCTTCCATTGCAGGCCGCCCTTCGGCGGCAGCAAGGCATAGACCGCCCGCCAGCGGGGTACACGGGATAGCATGATGCACACGTCCATTCTTCGCGCCGCCGCGCTGGCGGCGGCCCTCGCGCCGGTCCTCGCGGCGCCGCACAGCCTCGCCGCCGCCCAGAACTCGACGTTCTACGGCATTACCGTGCACGTCTCGTCGACCAACATTAAGGTTCAGGACCCCAAGACGAAGCAGGTCCTAAGCTTCACGATCGTGCCGAAGTTCGACCAGGTCTTCTCCGCCAACGGCAAGACGACGTACCAAATGAGCGCGGTCAAGGCCGGCCAATACGTCGGCATCATCTACGATCAGCGGGCGCTCGGGGTGCGCCACGCGGACAAGATCTATTTGTTGACTAACGCTAATCAAAGGATCGGAACGCAGTAACGAGAAGTGCGCCGCCTCCCGAAATCGAAAGAGGCGGCTATGCGTTCTCGGACCATCGCGTTTTTGATGCTCGCCGGCGCGGTGCTCGCCGCGTGCGGCGGCGGCTCGACCTCGGTCCCCGCTACACAGCAGGCGGCGAGCCGTCATGCGAGCGGGGCGAGCGGCCATGGGAGCTCATCGAGCTCGCCGATTCAGCACGTCGTGATCGTGGTCCAGGAAAACCGCACCTTCAACGATTTGTTCGCCACGTTTCCGGGCGGGGACGGAACGACGTACGGCAAGGTCGAGGCGAATCCCAACTGCAGCCCGCCGATCCAAGCGGGAACGATCCCGCTCCAAAAGGTGCCGCTCAGCGTCCCGAGTGACATGAATCATTCGTATCCCGCGTATCAACAGGCGCGGGATAGCGGTAACATGGACGGCTTCGACCTGGTTCACTCCAAAGGCGGCGCCGGGCCGCCGGAGTGCACGTTTCCATATCAGTATACCGACCCCGGGGCCATCGTACCCTACTGGGACATGGCCGAGCAGTACGCCTTGGCCGAGCACATGTACACGACCCAGGGCAGCGACAGCTTCACCGCGCATCAGGACCTGATTCGCGGCGGCACGGAGGTCGAGCGGGGCAAGGCGCTGGTCGACCTCCCGACCTGCGGCATCTGCTGGTGGGGCTGCGACGCGCGGAACGGCACGACCACGCATCTCGTGACCAAGCTGGGCGCGTATCTGCGGCGTCCCGGTCCGTTTCCGTGTACCAGGCACTTCCAGATTCCGTATCCCACGCTGCGAAATCTGATGGATGCTAAACGCATCACGTGGAAATATTATCTGCCGGTGAAGACCGCGTCCTACGGCCAACTGATGAGCGCCTTCGACGTTATCTGGCCCGTGCGCAACGGGCCGGAATGGAAGAATAACATCATCACCCCGCAGACGGCGATCTTCAACGATATCTCGAACGGGACGCTGCCGCAGGTGTCGTGGGTGATCCCGGACCAGAACGAGTCGGACCATCCCCACACCTCCCAGGACACCGGGCCTTCGTGGGTCGCGAGCATCGTGAACGCGATCGGCCAGAGCACCTACTGGCAGCACACGGCGATCATCATCGTGTGGGACGATTGGGGCGGATTCTACGACAACATGCCACCCCAGCAGCTGGACTACGGGGGCCTGGGCTTTCGCGTGCCGGCGATCATCGTGTCGCCCTACGCCAAGCCGGGATATATTTCGACGACGAACTACGAGTTCGGCAGCATCCTGCGGTACATCGAGGACAACTGGAATCTCGGGCAGCTGGGCACGAGCGACTCGCGCGCCGCCAGCCTCATCGACTCCTTCAACTACTCGCAGCCGCCGATCACGTTCGTCAAGATTCCGTCGCAGTACTCGAAAGAGTACTTCATCCGCGCTAAGTACTCGGGGCCGCCCGACACGGACATGTAACGCGGCTGAATTTGCGGAAGCTTGTATTGCTTCCGCAAAGGCGCTCAAAGGCGAGTCGATGAACGTATTCGCCCCCAGGCTCTTTCAGGTGGAGTAACGTTGTGAATACGACCCCTTTAGTGAAATACGCCGGTGCTCTGTTTGCGCTTGGGATTTGCTCGGCATGCGTCAGCTCAGCGGGGGCACCGTCAACCGCTGCGCTCAACGTACGATACGTCGGTAAGACGCTCTGGCTGAACGGAAGGCCTGTAACTGCGGCGCGGGTGAATCTGAACCCCGCGCCCCGTTACGCGACGCTTTTCCCCGACCGGCGCGCCAGGTCGAAGTTTGAATACGTCATTAATTTCTACGGTACCTACGCCAGCATCTTCGACTACCCGAAGAGCACGAAGCAGATCGGTACGATCAATAACGTCGGCGGCCAAGGCTGCACCAACGTCCTCTACGGCTATGGGAGGCAGACTTTTTGGATCGTGGCGGGCCAAAACCAGATCACGCAGTACCAGGTCCCCCAGACGCCGATCAAGACGCTCGATGCGCCCGCCGGGAGTATGCCGTCTAGCTGCGCCATGAATGCCGCCGGCGACCTTGCCGTCGGGATCTTGAACGGCACCGACGAGGGCGACGTCGTAATCTATAACCACGCGAGCGGCTCGGGCAAGGTTTACACCACGCCGATGGACGAAGAATTCTTCGACGGCTACGACAACCAGGGGAATCTCTTTGCCGACGGCTTCACCGGCTTCCGCTCGGGCTTCGCGCTCACCGTACTCCCGAAGGGTGGCAACAAGTTCCTGTTGGTCACAACGAGCAACGCTGTGGGGTTCCCCGGCTCCGTGGAGTGGGACGGCACGTACCTCACCGTCTTCGATCAGAATGCAAACGCGGTCTATCAATACTCGGTCAGCGGAACGATTGCGACGTTGAAGGGCACGGTATCCCTCAAGGGTTCCAGCGACTGCGGCCAGACCTGGATCGTCAAAGGCCTCATCTACTGCGGGGATGCGGGTAACAACGGCGGCGAGGTTTTCAAGTACCCAGCCGGCGGTTCACCGATCGCCGTCTTTACGGGCAACTTCGACACCCCACTCGGAATGGTGGCAGCAGCAAAATAACGCTGTGAATACGTCCGGTTTAGTAAAACGCGCCGGTGCTCCGTTTGCACTTGCTCTGTGTTCGGCGTGCGGCGCCCCGCAGCCAGCCGCTGCGCTCAATGCAGGATACGTCGCGGTAACGGCCGCGCGGGTGAATCTGAATCCGCTGCCCCGTTACGCGACGACTGTTCCCGAGCTACGTGCGAAGGGGACCTTTGAGTACGTCATCAACTTCTATGGGACCTACGCCGGCATCTTCGACTACCCGAAGAGCACGAAGCAGATCGGTACGATCAATAACGTCGGGGGCCAGGGCTGCACGAACGTCCTCTACGGCTATGGACGGAAGACCTTCTGGATCGTGGCGGGCGTCAACCAGATCACGGAGTACGAGATTCCCCAGAAGCCGATCAAGACGCTCGAGGCGCCCGCCGGCAGTATGCCGTCAAGCTGCGCTATGAATTTCGCCGGAGACCTGGCCGTTGGGATCTTGAACTACACGGACGCAGGCGACGTCGTGATCTACAAACACGCGAGCGGCTCCGGCACCGTTTTCCCCACACCGCTGGCCAAAGAGTTCTTCGACGGCTACGACAACCAAGGAAATCTCTTTGCCGACGGCTCTAACCGCATCCGTTCGGGCGCCTTCGAGCTCGTTGAACTCCCGAAGGGCAGCAGTAAGTTCGAAACGATCGCAACGAGCAACGTTGTGGGGTTCCCTGGCTCCGTGCAGTGGGACGGCAAATACCTCACGATCCTCTCTCAGAGCCAGAACTCGATCTATCGGTACACGGTCAGCGGAGCGAAGGCGGCGTTGAAGGACACCGTTATGCTGCGGGGTGCCGCCGATTGCGCGCAGACCTGGATCGTCAAGGGCCTCGTCTACTGTGCGGATGCGGGTAACAATATTGGCGCGGTTTACAAGTATCCGGCCGGCGGTTCACCGATTGCCGTCTTTACGGGCAATTTCGACAGCCCGCTCGGCGTGGTAGCAGCAGCGAAATAATCTGGATTTATCGCTAAGGAGTAACGTTGTGAATAGGACTGATCTATTGAAATACGCCGGTGCTCTAGTTGCACTAGCGCTATGTTCGGCATGCGGAGGCGCCCTTCGGCAGGCTCAGGGTGACATGGCCCCGTCAACCGCAGCGCTCAATGCACGGTACATTGGTAGAACGCTCTTCGTGAACGGAACGCCGGTAACGGCCGCGCGGGTGAATCTGAATCCGCTGCCCCGTTACGCGACGCTTTTCCCTGACCTGCAAGCGAAGTCGAAGTTTGAGTATGTCATCAACTTCTACGGTACGTACGCCAGCATCTTCGACTACCCCAAGAGCACGAAACAGATCGGTACGATCAATAACGTCGGCGGACAAGGGTGCACGAACGTCCTCTGGGGTTATGGGAAGAGGACCTTCTGGATCGTCGCGGGAGCTCAACAGATCTCGTTGTACCTGGTCCCCCAGAAGCTTCTCCGGACGCTCTCCGTGCCCACCGGTATGCCATCGAGCTGTGCCATGAATTTCGCCGGCGACCTTGCGGTTGGGATCTTGAACTACACCAACGCGGGCGACGTCGTGATCTTCAAGCACGCGGGCGGCGCGGGCACCTATTATCCCACGCAGTTGACCAGAGAGTACTTCGACGGCTACGACAACAAGGGGAATCTCTTCGCCGACGGTTTTAGGAGTAGTGGGTTCGGGCTCGTCGAGCTTCCGAAGGGCAGCAGCAAGTTCCAACTGATCACAACGAGCAACAGAGTGGGGTTCCCCGGCTCCGTGCAGTGGGACGGCAAGTACCTCACCGTCCTCGATCAGTACGGGAACTCGATCTATCAATATACCGTCAGCGGAACGAGGGCGACGCTGAAGGGCACCGTGTCGCTCAAGGGTGCCGGTGATTGCGCGCAGACCTGGATCGTTAAGGGGCTCGTGTATTGCGGGGATGCAACTGACAACAATGGCTCGGTCTACAGGTACCCCGCCGGCGGTTCGCCGATTGCCGTCTTTACGGGCAATTTCGACACCCCGCTCGGCGTGGTGGCAGCGGAGAAATAACGGCCTATTGCTCCAGTTCTTGCAGCGTGTTCGTCTTCGTATCGGTATAGAATAGGGCCGTATCGCTATCGCTCGTGCCGGTCGCAACGAGTCCGAAGATGTGAGCAGTCGGGCTCGTGTCGATTGTCTTTGTGTCAAGAATCTTTCCCGTCGGTGTTAGCTCCACCAGCGTGTTTCCGCCTTTCGTATTCGCAACGATGAGGTTTCCGTTCGGTAGGAGAGCAGAAGCTACGGGTGCATCCAGCGGAGAGCCACTATAGACGAGCTTCGCGCACGTGTGCTTTGGGTGAAGGCATCTGAATCTCTTACCACCGGGTTGCACGACGATCTCGTCCTTCTCAAGTAGTTGGCTGGCGGTCGAAACGGCGACGATCGTGTTGTCGACCCCGTCCACGATATAAAGCGTGTCGTTGCAAAGAGTACCGATTCTAGTGCTATTGTATTGAATTCCGGATGGGCCCAAGACACTCCATCCGGAGCCCTTATTGACGCCGAAACCGGTTATCACTTGGGTCACTTTCGCGTGGCCGGAGCGACTGACGGGGATGAACGCCAATTTAATAATTGAGCCGGTCTTGGAATCTGCAATGTAGATGTCCTCAGGCGCGTAGGGAAGACCGCAGAATGCATCGGCGTCGTCGAACGGAACCTGGATGGGAGAGCCATAAGTTTTCTTCAGCGCGCCGGTTGGATCGAACTTCGAAACGCGACCGCTGCTCAGCCCCGCGCCGTATACGTAATTTGTCGCGGTGGTGGCGTCACTGTCGCAGCCCTCAATCTTACGACTTTGGGCAAAAGTCCTTAGCGTGGAGTGCGGGCGTGGATCGAGTACTTCGATCGTCGTACCTTTCCCGGCGGTGCCCGCAGCGTCGTCGAAGTTGCAAACGACCAGCTGCCCTTTCTTGAGCCCAAAGGTCGATCGGGCGACCGAAATCGCGCGGGGGCCCATGTCGCCGTTCTTCGGATCGACCGTCGAGCCGATTCTCACGTCCTTAGTAAGTTTTTTCAGAATCGACGTGTTGTCGTCTGGAATGATGGAACTCGCGCCTAGCGCGGAGACTTGCGACGTGTCGGAGACCGGAACTGTTGTGTTTCCTCCACACGCCGAAGTTGCAAACAGCGCTCCCGCGGTTAGGATAAGTGCGCGATTGTTAAAAGTTGGCATCCCAAAAAGCTCGCTCCTAAGACAGTGCTGACGATGCGGGCTTCGAAGTGCCTCTTTCGTCGCCTGCAAGAGCGAGCGACCGCACGCTCTAGTCGCCCAGGCATCAGCGAACACTACCCAAAAGCAATCCCAAAGCACGGAAAAGGTCTTCTTCCAGGGAGTAACGCCATGAATACGCCCGGTTTAGTAAAATGCGCCGGCGCTCTGCTTGCACTCGCGATGTGCTCGGCGTGCTGGAGCTCGGCAGGCGCGCCGTCAGCCGCTGCGCTCAGCGCACGATACGTCGGTAGGACGCTCTTCGTGAATGGAAAGCCCGTAACCGCAGCGCGCGTGAATCTGAGCCCGTTGCGCCGTTCCGCGACAACTGTTCCTGACCGGGATTTGGACTCGAGGACCTTTGAGTACGTTATCAACGATTACGGTACCTACGCCGGCATCTTCAAATATCCGAACAGCGATAAGGAAATCGGTAAGATCACTAACGTCGGTGGCCAAGGCTGCACGAACGTCCTCTACGGCTACGGGAAGAAGATTTTCTGGATCGTCGCGGCCTTTAACCAGATCACGGAATACACCATCCTCAAGAAGCCGCTCAAGACGCTCTCCGATTCCGTCGGTATGCCATCCAGCTGCGCCATGAATACCAGCGGCGACCTTGCCGTCGGGATCTTGAATGGCAGCGGCGCGGGCGACGTCGTGATCTACAAGAACGCGAGCGGCTCGGGCACCGTTTACACCACGCCCTTGGCCAGCGAGTTCTTCGACGGCTACGACAGCCAGGGGAATCTCTTCGCCGACGGCTTTTCCAGTGCCAGTGGCTTCAGGCTCGTCGAGCTCCCGAAGGGCGGCACTAAATTCCAAACGATCGCCACAAGCAACAGCGTGCAGTTCCCAGGCTCCGTGCAGTGGGACGGCAAGTACGTCACAGTCCTCGATCAGCTATCCAACGCGATCTACCAGTACACCATCAGCGGAACGAACGCAACGTTGCAGGGCACGGTATCGTTCCAGGGCTCCAGCGACTGCGCGCAGAGCTGGAACGTTAAGAACCTCGTCTACTGCGGGGATGCGGGGACCAACGACGGCGAGGTTTTCAAGTACCCCGCCGGCGGTTCACCCGTTGCGACCTTTACCGGCGGTTTCGACCTACCGCTCGGCGTGGTGGCAGTAGAGAGATAACTTTTCACGGCGGTTAACGTGCACCGCTAGCGCAAAGCAACTCAACGCCGAAGACCTCCTGCGCTACCAACTGATAACGACGAGGCCGTTTGTGGTCGCGTTTTTCCAGCCTTGCCAACTCTGGAAGCGCGTGGCACTTGGCTCGATGTAGGACGAACCTCCGCCGCCGCCACCACCGCCGTAGCCGTATGTGTAAAAACCCCCAGTGCCGCCGCCGCCCCCACCGCCGCCGTAATAACCACCGCCGCCGCCGCCACCAGTGCCACCGACGGGCTTGCAAAACTTTCCCTTCTGACAGCCTTTCCCGCCGCCGCCACCGCGGCCGACCGAGCCGTTAGCCCCCGGCCGCGGGTAAGTTGAGCTTCCGGCGATACCACCTTGTCCGCCACTCTCTTGCGTGCCACCCCCGCCTCCCACACCCCACTCGCCGGGGCAGCATCGCGGATCTCCGGCAGCGCCTATGCTGCCCCCGCCCTTTCCGCCCGCGCCCCAGTAGCTTCCAAATGCTTCGCCACCTTGGCCGCCGCCGCCGCCGGCAACGACAATGCGATCCGTCAACCGATCGCCGCCTTCGCGAATATCGGACGCGCCCCCACCACCAAATCCGTCGTTATATCCGTGGCGGTTCATGCCGGCGTGCGCGCCGCCGTTGAATCCGCCCGCGGCCCCGGACGGCTGCCCACCGACGAAGACTGCCAGCGTCTCGTCGGGCGTAACCGGGATAATCGCAAAGACGCGACCGCCGGTGGCGAAGACCGTACTGCTGCGATCGCCATGGCCTCCCGCGGCGCCGCGAACGACGACTTCAATCTTCGTCACGGAAACCGGTACTCTAAAATCCTGCTCCTTGCCAGTGTAGTTAAACGTGCGGTTACGCGGATACGTAGCCGGGCTAATCGCACGGCTTTCCGGCATTGCGCCTGGAGCAGCGATAGGTGGTTGCGACCCGCAGCCTGCGAGCAATGCAGCTGCCGCGCCGATTGTAAGCGCGTTGCGACCCAGTGTCCCCATAAAGCGATGCCTCCCGAAGCAGAACGGACCAGCGGCTAGGAACGTTCGACGGCGCCGCATTCGTTCCAGCGTCTAAGGCAGGCGAGCCATCGCTTGAAACCGCTCGCGTTCTTCGTACCTTCGATAGCGTATGAGTACGTCACAAACAGCTGGCGCGTCGACGCGTCCGGCGGCCGCGAGCGGCACGTTCAAAATCGGCGGAGACCTGCCGGTGCATCGCCTCGGCTTCGGCGCGATGCGCATCACCGGCAATGGCATCTGGGGACCGCCGGCTAACCATGACCAGGCGATCGCGGTGCTCAAAGCCGCGGTCGAACTCGGGGTTACCATCATCGATACCGCCGACTCGTACGGCCCGCACGTCTCCGAAGAACTGATCGCCGAAGCCCTCTATCCGTATCCCGCCGACCTCGTCATCGCTACCAAAGCGGGCCTCGTTCGCCCCGGCCCGGGCAAGTGGGAGCCTGACGGCCGGCCGCAGCATTTGCGCGAAGCCGTCGATGGCAGCCTCAAACGGTTGCGCCTGGATAGCATCGATCTTCTGCAGCTGCATCGTCCCGATCCCAAGGTGCCGTTCCACGATCAGGTCGGCACGCTCGTCGAGTTGCAGCACGAAGGCAAGATTCGCCACATCGGCCTCTCCAACGTCGGCATCGAGCAGATCAAAGCCGCTCGGCAACTCGCGCAGATCGTCTCGGTGCAGAATCTCTACAATCTCACCGACTGCGAGTCCGAAGACGTCGTCGAGTACTGCACGCGCGAAAACCTCGCGTTCATTCCGTGGTTCCCGCTCGCAACCGGCGATCTCGCCAAGCACGGCGGCGCGCTCGCGCAAATCGCGCACCGCTACAACGCCTTACCGTCGCAGGTCGCGCTTGCCTGGCTCTTGGCAAAATCGCCGGTGATCCTGCCGATTCCGGGCACATCTAAAGTCGAGCACCTCAAGGAGAACCTCGGCGCCGCCTTGCTGAAGCTGAGCGACGCGGATAAGGCCGCACTCAACGAAATAGCAACTGGGTGATCCGCAGTCCGCGGCTTCCGCAGGATGAGCGCGCCTTTCCCTCGCTGACGCAAGCGCAGATCGAGCGGTTTGCCGCGCGAGGCAAAAAGCGCAGCGTACGCGAGGGCGAAGTTCTCGTCGAAGCCGGCGATCGCGTCATTCCGTTCTTCGTGGTGCTGTCGGGCGAGCTCGACTTCGTGCGCAGTCCCGTGCGCAGCTTCGAAGCTGAGACCCTCGTGGCCGTCGTCACACCGGGGCGTTTCACCGGCGAGATCAGCGTGCTCTCGGGGCGCTCGGCGATCTTTAGCATCCGCGTCGGCCTTGCGGGCGAGGTCATCGAGCTCGACCGGCAGAGCATGCTGGCGGTGGTACAAGCCGATGCCGAGCTCAACGAGGTCGTCATGCGCGCTTTCATCACCCGGCGACTCGCGATCGTCGGCGCAGAGCTCGGCGACGTCGTGCTGGTGGGCTCGACACACTCGCGCGACACGTTGCGCCTCAAGGAGTATCTCACGCGGAACGGTCATCCGTACCAATACGTCGACCTCGACGACCATGGCGACATCGAGCACCTCATGGACGCTTTCAACATCAGCGTCGACGAGATACCAGTGCTGATCTGCCAGGGGCGCGAGGTGCTGCGTAATCCTTCGAACCGCAAGGTCGCCGAATGCCTCGGCTTCAACGAAGCCGTAGATCCCACCAAAGTGCGAGATCTCGTCATTGTCGGCGCCGGCCCGTCGGGTTTGGCGGCGGCCGTGTACGCGGCGTCGGAAGGCCTAGACACCCTGATGATCGAGACGACAGCCCCCGGGGGGCAAGCCGGCAGCAGCTCGCGCATCGAAAACTATCTCGGTTTCCCGACCGGCATTTCGGGTCAAGAACTCGCCGGGCGAGCGTGGGTGCAAGCAGAGAAGTTCGGGGCGCAGACGCTGATGGCAAGCGGCGCGCACTTGCACTGCGACGAGCGGCCGTACGTCGTAGAGACCGACGACGGCGGGCGAATTCCGACCCGCAGCATCGTGATTGCCACCGGCGTCGAGTATCGCAAGCTGCCGCTAACGGAGCTGCCGCGCTTCGAGGGCGCCGGTTGTTACTACGCAGCCACCAAGATCGAAGTTGATTACTGCGGCGCTGAAGATGTGATCGTCGTCGGTGGCGCCAACTCCGCCGGCCAAGCCGCCGTGTTCCTCTCGGAGCGAGCGCGGCGCGTGTACATGTTGATTCGCGGCGACGGCCTTTCCGCGACGATGTCGCGCTATCTTGTCGCGCGGATCGAGCAGACTCCAAACATCGAGGTGCGGCCGCACACCGAGATCGTCGCGCTCGAGGGCGACGACCACGTGGAGCGGGTGCGCTGGCGCAACAATCAAACCGGAGAAACCGAGGAGCGTCTGATCCGTCACGTCTTCTTGATGACGGGGGGCGCGCCGAATACGGCGTGGCTCGACGGCTGCGTAGTCCTCGATGAGAAGGGCTTCATCAAAACGGGCCCTGCGCTTACGACCCAAGAGCTCCTGCAGGCGAAATGGCCACTGCCGCGCCGACCGTTTCTGCTGGAGACGACGCTGCCGCGCGTCTTCGCGGTCGGCGACGTACGCAGCGGCAGCGTCAAGCGCGTCGCGTCCGGCGTCGGCGAGGGCTCGATCTCGATCTCGCTCCTACACGAGGCGCTGAAAGAGTAGCTTCAGGCGGAGCCGTTACCAAGCGCGCCGCGGCGCCCTAATGCTTCGACGCGAGACTCGCCGTGACACCCTGGGCACCCTGCTCGTTGTATAGGCTAAACACCGCACCACCGCCCTCGGGGTAGTCGTAGAAGAGCACTCCATACTGAGAATTCGTTAGGACGAGCTGATTCGCTCGTTTGACCGATTTTGGGCCGCCGATCCGGCCGAGCCAAAACGCTCCGCCACTCTGCCCGGACCTTTCCGTGAGCATGTAGCCTTCTTCGATGCCTCGCGTTCCGTGGATGGTATACCATTCGAAAATGCTAGGATACTGGTAATACGGCACGTCGAACTCCACGACGAAGTATTCACCGTCCCAGCGAACGTAGCCGGGGCGCGTCCATTGGGAGCTGTGTGGCAGCGTTACACTTTTGAAAGCGCTCCCCCCATGCCGCAGGATCGCGAAGCTGAGCATCGACGACTCCTCTCCGCTGATGAGAAGATTTCCGCTCGCGTCGTAACTGCCCGAACTGTACGCTGAGAAGCCCTTTTCCGCATAAATCTTCGGCCTCACTTTGCCCTTCACGTACACTGCGACGTCTCCGGGGCCGGACTCGTTAATGACAGCAAGGTCGCCGGTAACCGGGTCAACGGAGCAATCGATCGGATTCGGGTTCGGATCGATAAACGTTTTGACCGGCGCCGATCCGCCGTGCGCGAACTCCAGAATGTCGGCCGCCCCGTTATTCGTTACGTAGACGTTGCCCTGGGGATCGGTGCACGATCCGGCGGCGTGCGAAAAATAGTTGAGCGTACCAACCTGCGTGTTGCTTCCGTAATCGTAGACGTCCACCGCGCTGTACGCCGACACGTAGAGGAGGTTTTTGCCCACGTTCGGCGTCAGGGACGACGCGAGCGCAACGCTGGAGTGCGGAACCGACGGCACGGACTGCGACGGAGCCTGCAAGCCTGCGCAGCCGGCCACAATACCGCAGGCGCAGGCAGCCAGTGCAAAGCGTAGGAGAGTCCCGTACATCGTCGTGCGATTCCTTAGTGCGCCACGCTGATGGCGACGCCCTGGAAGTTGCTGCCGTCAGGGGCTTGAATCGCCTTGAAGGCCTTACCGCCGGCCGGATATGGCCAGAAGTACAGCTGGCGTGTCGGTCCGCCGTTGCCGGCGTCGGGTCCCACGATGAACTTCGCTTGTATTGCGAACTCGACGTCGAGGTACGTTCCCTCATCGTGGTAAGTGCGCAGGCTGGTGGTACCGACGATCCGCGCTCCGGATCCCGAGACGGTCACGCGGTCCACGCGCACCGGCCCCTTCGCACCTCCCAGAACCGTTACGGCTAGATCTCGCGCGTTCCACTGCAAGCTACCTGGAGCAATGTTCTTGTTGAAGTAGACGTGTCTCAACGCGCTACCGTTTCGTGGCAGCTCGTTGATGAAGTTCGCGTTGCCGTCGGCGAAGATGTTTCCCTTGCCGTCATACGTACAGTAGTAGTAGTGCGTTATGCTCGAGTCATAGTAGTCCTGAGGTGATCCTTGCGCGTGTTGGTAAACGGCGATGTCGCCTTGGCCGCCCACTGCGAAATCCTCATAGTTGGCGATCGCCAAATTTCCCGTCGATGGATCGACCGAACAGCCCGACGGCACGCCGGAGCCGCCGAGACCGTTGATCCCCCGAGTTGATCCGTGCGAGTATTCGTCGTAGAATGCCTGACCGTTCGTAATCCAGCCTACAACCCATACGTTACCCTGCGTGTCGGAGCAGAGCCCCTCATATGTTTCCTCCGTGTCGGGCTCGAGAAACCCCACCTGTTTGCCCTGGGGATAGGTATAAATGTAGACGCCTCCTTTGCCCCACACGCCCTGATCGGACACATAAATGAGGTCCTGGCTCGCCGCACCGGGGAGTATCCAGGAATACCCCGGCACGCGATGATGTTCCGCGACGGAACTGACGAATGACGTAGAGAACGGCGCGGCGGGCTGCGGATTTCCGCACGCGGCCAGCGATGCTCCCGCCGAGAGGGCGAGCCAAGCGCGTCTATTCATGGATCCTTCCGAGGCTTACGGTCACCGCAACGGGTTGCGAGATGCCCTGCGAGATCTCCGCGATGCCGTCGCCACCGGCGGGGTAGTTCCAGTATTCGACTAATCCCTCGTATCCACCGACGACCTGCGTACCCTGCCGCTTCGAACTATTGCTGTAGATCCAGAACGGCCCGGTCTGGCCGCAACAGACTTGCAGGTTGGTGACGCCGATATAGTATCCCAGCCCTTTGATAACGCTCACGCGGTAGAGGTTCTCGTCGTCAAGGACGTAATATCGGCCGTCCCACTGTATTCCGTTGATCTCTTCCCACGGAGACCCGTACGGTCCCGGCACCGTAACGTTGAGCAGCCGGTTGCCGCCCTTGGGCAGCCACGCGAAGCTCGAATAGCGGCTGCCGAACTGACCGTTCGACGCGAGGAGGTTGCCATCGTTATCGTACGCACAGGCTTGGAACTGCGGGATCGTCTTAATCGTGAAGAATTTCGGCGATCCGCTGGCGTGGGCATATACGGCGATGTTCCCTTGACTGGAGCTGCCCGCTTCGTTCGCCACCGCAAGCGACCCGGTCGTTTCATCAACGGAGCAGGAGTAGGGAGCATAAGGCGAATCGTCGATAGTCCGTAGCGGCTTCTTTCCCGCGTGCGCATATTCGACGATTTTCTTCGCGCCGTAATCTGCGATGTAGACGTTTGCGGACTTGTCGACGCACTCGCCCATCGGTTGAGTGAAGCCCGTCAGTTCGGCAACCAGCGTCTTCTGCCAGTACGTGTATACCGTTACCTCGCCGTTTCCGTCGGAGATATACAGAAGGTCGAGTTTCTTTACGACGAGGTCAGGGCGGGCGCCCTCGATCTTTAGGGGTGTGGCGTTCGCCCCGGCATATTGCGCTGCGGAGCTGCAGCCGGCTGCGGCGAGCACCCCGCACAGGACGATCGATCTGATCATGGGGCTCCACCTCCCGTTACGACGCTGACGGCTGCACCAAAAGGTGTGGAATCATTATGAGCATTGTGGGCGGTAGGTTTCCCCCCGCCCGGATACGGCCACACGTACGTCGCGCTTGGGACCGACCCGCAGAAATCGGAGTCCGAGCCCACCACGTGTCCCTGCCAAATGACACCTTGAATGAGATCACACAGTTGACCGCCGGTAGAATTCTCCAGCGCTATCTTCCCCTTGATTGCGGCTCCGGTCTTTGAAACCGACAAGCGATAGATACAGCTGACGGTCTGATTGCCGCAGTTCTGGTCGCCGATCGCGAGATAGCTGGAACTCCACTGCACTAGCCCCGGGTAGTAAATTCTTCCCCCTGAGATGGCGATGCTTTTCGCCTGCACAGCGTTGACCGGCAGCTCCGACAGCATGAACTTACCGTTGGCGTTGCGGCCGTCGAAGAACAAATTCCCCGCGCTGTCGTACCAGCCGAAGTTATAATAGAACTGTTTGGGATTGCTGTAGATGTTCGGGACACCGGCGGCGTGGTGGTAGATGAGCACGGCACCGGGGAGGCTTCCGGTACCCAACAAGTTCATGACGGCGAGGTTTCCAGTCTTGGGATTCCATGCGCATCCGCCGGGGTATCCGGAGGTATCGCTGAGGCGTCGCCCGATCGAACCCGAGTGTTCGACTTCGAAGATGGTCTGCGCCGTGCCGTCGGTTACCCAGACGTTGCCTTTATTGTCGGAACACTCTCCCTGTGGCTGCGTGAATCCCGTGACAATTTCGATCAGCTTCAGTGTGGGAAGCGTGTAGATGTAGACCTCCGAGGTGCCGGGATCCGAAACGAAGACCCACGCCTTACTGGCCTTAAAGTTTGGATTTTCAACTGAACTCGAAGCCGCAAGAGTCGCGGGCTGCGACTGCAGACCGCTGCAGCCGGCAATGGTGAACATCGAAAGCGCGGCCAGCCTGTAGCACCGCGTAAAGGCAATTTTCATCTCGTCACCAGCTTATGACGACGAGGCCGTTAGTAGTAGCGTTCTTCCAGCCTTGCCACATCACGACTTTCGTTGCACGCGACTCGACGTAGGATGAACCTCCGCCACCGCCGCCACCACCGCCGATCGCGCTCGTGCCTACACCTCCCGCGCCGCCTCCACCGCCGCCGTAGTATCCGCCGCCGCCGCCGCCGCCGGAACCACCGTAACTACCGGCGCCGCCAGCCCCCCCGACCGCAAGACTCCCGGCCGCGCCGGGGTCGCCGTTGCCCAGCGAGCCCGAGCCGCTGCCTCCGCCGCTTCCGCCTTCCTGTTGCGTACCGCCGCCGCCGCCGCCACCACCATAATACTGAGAGCCGTCCCCACCGACGCCGCCCGTACCGCCACTCATGCCGCCGCCCTTCCCACCGACACCGCCCGGGAAATTTTTTAACCCGCCCCCGACGCCGCCACCGCCGCCCGATATTATGATCCTATCGACCAGTCTTCGGCCTCGCTCGCGGACGTCGCTGGCGCCTCCACCGCCGAAACCCGAAAGTGTACCCTCGTCGCCGCCTATAGCGCCCCCGTTGAAACCGGCTGTGCGCGCCGCCCCCATGCCACCAACGTAGACATACAGCAACTCTCCCGCCTTCACTGGCACGATTGCATAGACACGACCTCCGCGCGCTACGTCGGCGGAGCCACCCCCGGCCGCGCCGCGCGCCACGACCGTGATGCTGGTCACTCCCTGCGGAACTTTGAAATTCTGTACCTTGTCGATGAAATGAAAGGTATGCGATTGCGTGACGGCAGGGTGGTCGTTTCCGAGTAGCGCCGGGACTGTTCCGGCACTCTTGCCGCATCCGGCAGCCAGCGTGGCAACGGCAACGCCGAGAGCGCAGCGAGCGAACGAACGAAACTCCATCATGCCTGACTCCTGACCGGAGAACGACGGGCCAAGATGACGTTCGGCGCCGGCGCCGCATCCCATCCCGTCGGGCCGCGCATTGCGTCGCTGCTGGACTAAGCGCTACGCACTAGTGAGTGACCGCGATTCCGTTTGAGAAAACGCCGGTCTGCTCATATTCGGTCGCTTTCGTACTCGCCGTGAGCGGATAGGGCATCGAGTACACCTCTCCCCCCTCCGTAGAAACCCACAGGGTCGTCTCGCTGTTCTGCATTGCCAACTCGGCGAGATTACCGTACGAGGAGAGCGTTATCGTCAGCGACGGCGTCGTCGCTCCCGGCGGAAACACCTTGATATCGTCCGACGCAGACTCAACGACGACGATGTTCCCGGCACTATCGACGACTAACCCTTGAGGCTGATCGATCGTCATACCCAGAAGCCGCTTGTTCGTAAGGCCCGGTCCGAACTCCGCAATCGAGCTATTAATTCCCGTCCGGCGGTATGCGACATAAAGATTGCCGCTCGCGTCAAAGGCCATTCCGTCTTCTTCTGAGCCTAATCGCACGCGCCTGATCGGTACGTTCGTGCCTGCGTTGTACTCGACGACAAACCCTTTATTGTGGCTCTCGGCTTCGCGATCCCCAACGAAGACGTGCCCCGCTGAATCGGCCACCGCGTATAACGGTTCGTGCAGTCTCTTCGAGAACGTCATCGACGGGCTCGAGGAGCCATACGGGTAGACGGTGACGCTGCGGTGAAACGCGTTCGCGACGTAGAGCGTATTGTTGGCGTCGAGGCTCAATCCCCACGGGCCGTGGACGCCGTTGGAGATCGAGCCTATCTGTTTCTGATTCGGCCCCGTGAGCGGAAAGAGGTCGATGGCGCCGTAGTAGTCGTTGCCGATATACAACAGGGGCTGACTGGTGGCGAAGCGCGGGAGCGGCCTCGAGGCGCGGCGCGAGACTGCGTCGCCCGGCAAGGGCGTTGAAGCCGCATTCTCTTGCAGCTGCGGGAACGCCGTTTGCCCGCTTTGCCGCGGCCCTCCGCAACCGGCGAACGTGATCCCCATCGCGATGGTAAATATGAGGCTCAGGCGTTTAGAGATTCCAGCCATTGTCTTTCCCCCGCTAGTGAATTGTGATGCCGTTGGGTCCAGAGCGCCGTGCGAATCGAGGTTCTCATGCAACGGTTTCCTCTCATATGCGATGCTCCACACTATAACGGAGTGGAGAGATCTATGGCGTGAATCGGAAGACCGTGCCGCAACATCTTTTGAGGTATTTCGTATTGCCTCCGCGAGAGGCCGTGCCGTACAGCGAGCCGTGCAGGTCCGTCAGGGCCGTCATCGGACTGTTCCCATCGCTGCCGCCTGCAAAACGATGCAACACACTCTCCGCGCCGCTCGTCGTTACGCTGTAAATCGTGCCGCAGCCGAGGTTAGTTGTCGGAAAACAGTCCGTACCGCCACCGCTGTAGGTTGTGCCGTACAGTGTGCCGTTGAGGTCGAGCAAGCCTCCCACCGGGTCTGCTCCGTCGGAGCCGCCGACAAAGCGGTACACGACTTGTTCCGCACCGCTCGTGGTGATGCTGTAAACGGTTCCTAATCCGGAACCGCCGCTACCAGTCAATCCGTAGAGCGTTCCACTAACTGAGATCAACTCACCCTCGGGGTACGCCCCGTCAGAGCCTCCGCCGAAGGAATACAGCACTTTGTGCTTCCCCGACATGCTTAGGCTGTAAAACGTTCCACAGCCCGCGGTGCCATTGCCACATCCAGTTCCGGCGCCGCCCACAGTGGTCGTGCCGTACAGCATGCCGTTGATGAAGACCAACGCCTTCGGCGAGCTACCGTCGGGGCCGCTCTTGAAGCGGTACAGCACCTTCTCCTCACCGGAAGTGGTTAGGCTGTAGACGACTCCGCAGTTGCATTTCCCCCCTCCTCCTCCCGCGGTGCCGAAGAGCGTTCCGTTCACGTTGATCAAGCGCCCTTGCGGGTGCTGTCCGTCGGAGAGGCCCTTGAAACTGTACAGGAGCGCCTCGACGCCGGCCGTCGTGATGCCGTAGACGGTTCCTCTCCGCGACGCGCCGCCTCTGGGAGTCGTTCCGTAGAGCGTGCCCTTTACGTCGGTTAGGCCAGTATCCGGTTGCGCGCCATCCCCTGCGCTGAAGGAAAACACCAGGCTGACGCGGCCCAGCGGGCTGATGCTGTACACGGTCCCGCATCCATGTGAGCATTGCCTGGTGCCCCCTTCCGACGCGGTGCCGTAGAGCGTGCCCTTGACATCGAGTAAGCGGCCCAATGGTTCTCCGCCATTGGCGTGGTCATCGAACCGGTAAAGCACCTCGTAAGACGATGTAGCGAGGTGGATGCTCTGCGTCAGCCCGCCCGGCGTAGCGCCGGTCGGCGGCTGCGCCGCTGCGCAGCCCGCAAGCAATGCCGCAGCGGCGCCGATGCTAAGCGCGTGGTAGGCCAAAGTATTCATGTGCGAAGCCTCCGAGAGAGAGCTATTGCATCGTAGCATCCGGCGTTCACGGGGACAAGGCGAAGCAGACATTCGGCGGCCGCGCTGTCAGTTCTCCCTCGGCTCAGCTTCTTTCAAGGTGCACCGCCAGCGCATCGCGCTTTTTAGTCCGGCGATTCCGGCGGCGCGACGCCGGCCATTCGGGGATCGTGCAGCAGCCGCGCGTAGTAACGATCGAGCTTGCCGGCCTCGATGTACGCTTTCGCGCGCATCGCGAGGTGCTCGAACATCGCGGCAAAGTGCGGGGTGCCATGACGACGCAGATAGACCGCCTCAGCGAGGGCATCCCATAGCCGCACGATTTCGACGCCGTACTTCGTCAGCATGAGCCGTTCGGTGTCGGTTCGCGTCAGGGCGAGCATCGTCAGGTTGTCGAGGAAGCGAAGGAGCGTTTCGATTTCGGAGAACTCCGGTACGGGCTGCGGCTGCGCCAGCCGGTAGCGCAGCGATCGATCGGTCTCCAGGCGTCGAGCAACCTCCTGGAACGAACGGAAGACTTCGGTGGCGTTCGCGGTTTCTAGCCGATCGACCAAGTGGAGATAGATCGTAATCTCGTTGGCATTTCGTATGTGGCGGATCTGGAGCACCGCCGCGAGCGCGGCGACTGCCACGATAGACGCCGAAGCGACCGAGGCGATGGCGGCAACCCAACTCGCGTCCATGGCGTAGTCCCTTGGATTTGGAGGACGGAAAGTCCGCCTCACCGTAGGCTGCGCGCATGTCGATCATCACGCGCGACGCACTCCTCCACTTCGCCCACTTCGTCTGCATCTTCGTGCTGGCCAGCCTCTTGGCCGGCGAGCTGCTGCTACTGAGGAGATCGTTATCGCGCGAGGGGGTGGCGCAGCTGCAAGGCGTCGATCGATACTACGGGATGATGGCCGGCCTCGTCATCGTAACGGGGCTGTTGCTAGTGTTCTTCGGCGAAAAGGGCGCTTCATATTACGCCCACAATGCGATCTTTTGGGTCAAGATGGTGATCTTCGTGACGATCGCGCTCATCTCGATCGCGCCGACCATCGCGTATTTGCGCTGGAACCAGCGTCTCGGTGCTGACGGATCAATCGTGCTGGACGACGGCGAGTATCGGCGGTTGCGGACTCTGCTTTGGGTCCAGATTGGGCTGTTCGTGTTCCTCCCGCTCTGCGCGGCATTGATGGCGAACGGGATATCGGGGTGAGGCGCGCGTCGGTCGCGATATCCAGCACGTAGAGTTCGTCCTTCGACTCGCTGCGCTCGCTCAGGACTGCCAGGCACCCGCGTCCTTCGACTACGCTCGCTGCGCTCGCTTCGCTCAGGATGACATCGTCACTTGCGTCCTTCGACGGAGCCTGTCCTGAGCGAGCGAAGCCAGTCGAAGGGCTCAGGATGACAAAATCGGGCTGAACCTCGCATCTTTTGCGATGTAGGGTACGTAGCGGAAGTCGCGGATCTCGGAGATTTGTTCGTTTTCCGATTTGAGGAGAACGAAGTAGGCCGGAGCGTCGCTGGTTGGCGGGCGGAACATCGCGATCGCGGCAACGCCATCGACGTAGCCCGCTTGCGCGCGAATGTCTTCGGTCCGCAGGACCTCGGCGTAGCGATCGAAGTAGCCTGCGTCGGCCACCTTGCGCTGCACGAGCGAAACCTGGTCGAGTCGCGCCTCCGCGGCCAGCAGCGCGCGAAGCGCTTTCCAGTCGTGGTGGTTGAAGAGGTCGACGTAGCGCCGCAGCGTCGCCTGCTCGTGCGCCGACGCGTGCCGCACCGGTTGTGCGAGTGCGGCGTGCAGCGTTCGAGCGATGTTCGCGCGCCCCCTCGAGAGCGCCGCCTTCACCGCACCGACGCTCGTTTCCATCGTCGTCGCGGCCTCCTCGAGCGATTGCCCGAGGACGTCTTTTAAGATGAGGGCGCTGCGCTGCACGGGCGGCAGCTCGACGAAGACCGTCAGCGCCGCTTCCACGAGCTCCGGATCGACGCCCGCCTCCTCGGCCTCGGCGCGGTCCGGAACGTCGGAGACGAGCTCCACGTTCTTGCGTTCGTAGCGTTTGAGAAAGTCCATAGCGGTATTGTGTGCGATCCGGAAGAGCCAGGGCCGCAGGTTGGGCGGCTCCCGCATCTGGCCCAGTGCGTAATAGGCTTTTGCCAGCGTGTCTTGGACGACGTCTTCACCGTCGAAAACCGAGCCCGTCATGCGGGCGGAGTACCGATGGAGCTCGGGGCGAATCTCTTCCACGAGCTCCATGAACCGGTCGCGCGCCTCCGCCATCGCAGGCAGCAAGGCGCGCGTTTCGTCTTGCGTGGTCACCGCAGCATGCGCGCGAGCGTGGCGCCGATCGTGAGCAGCATTCCGGCGGTCATTCCGGTTCCTATTTGGCTAGCGGGTACGAGCATCTCCTCGAGCGGGAGGCCCATCACGTGAGCGATGATGATCATGTCGTCTTACCCGATCGTATCATGTCGAGCGCGGCCTCGCTCACCTGCTTCCACTGCGCGTCCACCGGTGCGGAGCTGTAGTTGTCGTGCCAGTTCCACCATTCGTACGGAGGCGTTTGCGGGTAACCCGCCGGTGAGTCTTCCCAGTTCTCTTGGCGCCCGTGTGGCGTGATGTCGAGGTAGGACCACGTGCTGCCCATCGCCTCGTCGCCGCGGTTGTTGACGAAGTACGTGCGGTACACGCGATCGCCGTCGCGGAAGAACACGTTCGTACCGTGCCACTCGTCCACGCCGAAGTCTTTGTCGAAGTCGTCGGTTAGCGTGTACCATGGCATCTGCCAGCCCATCCGCGTTTTGAGGCGGGCGATGTCGGCCTGCGGCGCGCGCGACGCGTATGCCAGCGTGGTGTCGCGGGCGTTGAGGTGCGCGAGGTGCGCGACCTGATCGGCCCCAAACGAGCAGCCGCGGCAGGCGTGGTCGGGCCAGCCGAAGACGCCCGGCTCGAAGAATGCACGGTAGACGATCAGCTGCTTGCGGCCCTCGAAAAGGTCGAGCAGGCTGACGCGACCGTTTGGGCCCTCGAATTGGTAGTTCTTCTTCACTTCTACCCACGGCATGCGGCGCCGCTCTGCGGCTAGTGCGTCGCGGGCTCGGGTCATCGCCTTCTCTTTGACGAGCAGCGCTTCGCGTGCGGCTTCCCACTCTTGCGGCGCCACGATCGAGGGAGCGTTGGTTGGACGGTCGCTCATTGTATTAACTCCTGTTAAGCGGATCGGTTGGCTATCATGAAGACGATTGGGGAGGCGGAAAAGATACGCCGATGGCCAAACTTAGGGAGCGGCCTTAAGGCTGCTTCTCTTCCTCCACTCCTAGGAGGTTCCCAATGCGAATTTTCTCGCTCCTTGGCTTATCTTTCGCGGCGATACTCTTTGCCGCGTGCTCTTCGAGCGCTCCGTTGATCGGAGCAAATCCGACATCACCGGGGCAAATGCAAAGCGCGCTGCGCGGCATCGGCCCGAACGGTGTGCCGCCGCACGTCTCAACGATGCGCGGCTGGATGGTCTCGCCGGACCGGCACCACCACCATAGATTGAAGCGGCTCTACGTTTCCGACGAGGGCGATGGCGTCGTCGACGTCTTTGCGCTGCCGTCCCTCTCGCTCGTCGGACAGATCACGGCCGGGCTCAGTCAGCCCGAAGGTATCGCGACGGACAGGCTCGGCAACTTGTACGTTTCTAACCTAAGCGGCAATACCGTCACCGTCTACCATCAAGGCAAGACGAGCCCATACCTGACGCTCACGGGATCCAGCGGCCCCGACGACGTGGCCGTGGCCAAGAACGGCTACGTGCTTGCCGGCGATACCGGCGGCGGCGTTGACGTGTACCCGCCCGGTGCGACCTCGCCGAGCACGCGGCTGATCAACTCGGCGATCTCCAGCGTCTACGGAGTCGGCGTAGATTCTCACAACAACGTATACGCGGCGGGTTTCGGCGGCGCCGGAGCAGTCGTCGTCGAGTACGCCAACATGGCGGGGTCCGGAACGAATCTGGGCTTGACGGGCCTGGGTGGTCCGGCCGGTGTGCTGGTCGATAACCACGGCAATCTCGTCGTTTCCGATATCGGGTTAAGCCTCATCGACATCTATCCGCCCGGAAAGACATCGCCCTCCTCGACTATATCGGTGACATCCCCCGACCGCACGTCGATCAACAACCTGGAGAATACCCTGTACGTGCCCCAAGGAGGGAACGACTCAGTCGATATCCTCAGTTACCCCGCCGGTTCGTCTCTCGGTTCGCTCGGGCTTACGAACTTCGTCTCCGGAGCGGCGACGGCTCCGGCTCCGGCGCCGGTGCCCTAACGGTTGCGGTTCTAAAAGCGACGGCCTCGAACCCGCGGTTCGGGGCCTTTTCTATACGAGCACGTCCCAGCCATATTCGAGCAACGGTTTGGCTTTCTTGACCAGCGCGATGCTTTCTTCGATCAAGCCCTCACCGGCGACGTCGCGGTCGGAGAGCTTTTCGCTCACCATGAACGTGCCAATCTTGAAATAGCGTGCGATTGGGCTCTCGGCCAACGCTTCGAATCCGCGAGGCATACGCTTGAGAGCTTCGTGCTCCTCGGATAGTGCGAGTCCGTTGCGTTCGAGGGAACGAAGGACGCTTTGAAAGCGCTTCGGATCCGACGCCATCGCCTCGCGCCAGCGCTGCAGCGGCTCCTTATCGAGCTGGTAGAACCCCGCAACCGCGAACGACTCCTTCGGGGTGATGTGGATGTAGAGGCCACCCGGTGCGCCGCGCACGCCGCGGTAAGGCAGGTACGTTCCAAGGTTCGTCTTGTACGGGCTCTTGTCACGCGAAAAGCGCACGTCACGATAGATGCGGAAGCCTACGCGCGAGGGATCGGCATCGATCGGGATCTTTGCTTTTCGCAGCGCGGCGGCGAGGTCTGCCGTTAAGGCTCGAAGCGGAAACAGGCACTCGCGCTCGTAGATTTCCTTACGGGGCGTGAACCACGCCCGGTCGTTGTTCTTCTTCAGGTCGCGAAGAAACTTGAGTGCCTGCGGCGAGAAACCGGAGAACCTATCGACTGTCGCCTTTGCCATCGCTACCTCCGATGCGGCCTTGCGCCGCGCAGGACGCGGCGTTGCCGCCGAAGATCGCCGCGAGCCCGCAGTCCGATGTGAACATTCGGCGGTTGTCGTGCGGCACACCCCTCACGAACGCGTACGTTTGCGCTGTTCCCTCCGGGTGCCGGCGGCCGATGTATGCGATGTAAAAGTTGGCGCGGGCGAATCGGTACGGACCCTGCGCTTCTCCACCGCAGGTACGATCGAGATCCTCCTCCTTTGGATTGACGTCGGCCGTTCCCATCAGATATACGACGTGGCGGCGCACGTAGTGCGCTTCTAGCTCGGCGGCGCTTCCGGTGACGTAACGCGGAGCGCCGCGCAGGCCGTAGCGCCATGCGTCGAAGTCCCCGCAGTTGGCCTGCGGGTTCGGCCGCCAATCGGTAAAGTAGAGGTAGGACGACGGATTCAAGACGATAAGGCGCACAGGTAGGCGGCCGCCGTCGAGCTGCAGCGCTTTCCCCACGACCGCGTAGCGCTGGACGATCTGACCGCCCGCGGAGTGTCCGGCGATCACGATCTCGCGCAGCCTTGGGAAGCGCGCCGGATCCGAGAGCCGCGCGACGATCGCATCGAAAACGTCGTACGTGCTGATCGGCGCGGGAGCGATCGCGTCGGAGCCGCCGGGCCACTGCGAGTTCCAGTAGAGCGTCTGCGGCGGCACGGCGCGGCCGGACAAGTCGCTCTTCTCGACGAACTGCGGGGCGATCACGAGCGTGTCGCTCAACACGTGGGCGGCATCGGCCGCGATGACGCCCGTGTCGTAGTAGTAGTCGGCATCGCGCAAGACGCCGTGCACGACGACGATCGCGCGCGTCACGGTCTCGTCGCCGTCGAGCGATGAGGTACCGAAATACCGCGCATATCCTTCGCCCAGCGCCGTTCGGACGAGGAACTCGCGATCCGCCAGGCGCCCCGAGTTGTCCGGCTGCGGCGTCGTGGTAACCGGGACGGTGACGCCGTACAGGCTTGCGGCGAGTGCTGCGACGAACAGCCGCGCCGCTGCGAGATTGAGCCGGCTCTGCATAGTGACATTTGAGTCCGACGTCGGGGCTTCGTCACCCTTCGTCCTTCGACTCCGCTCGGCTGCGCCTCGCTTCGCTCAGGATGACAATAGGGGTCTATGGATGAAGTGAAAGACCATGAGCGTCGCACCGGTAATGGCATCATGGTCGTTCGACATCACGCCGGACCAGCTTCAGGCGATGGTGGCGCACGTGAAGCAGACTTTGAAACACTTACCAGCAGTTCCGGGGTGGTTAGGGACCGACTGTTTCACCAATGAAAAGCGAACCCGGGTTATGATACTGACAAAGTGGGAATCGAAGGACGCCTGGGGCCGCAGTGTGTGGGATAAGGTAATCAGCGAATCCCTCGCAGATTTCGTCGACCGCAGCAGCAATCAAGAGTTCAACTTGTACTTCCACATCGCGCCGGAGCCGGACGCCTCGTAGCGGCCTCAAGCGCGGAAAATGAAGGAGCCCGGCGCGTGCGTCGGGCTCCTTCGCGCTAGGCGGGAATTCTAGTCGTCGTCGTCTCTACGCCGAATCATCACGGCGTGACGCGTCCCCTCGAGCTGCTGGTGCAAGTAATAGCCGGCGGTCTCGTACATCGGCGGAAGCGACGCCGGAGACTGTATCGGCGTTAAGCCCAGCGAAGCACAGCTCATGTTCGGCGGAGAACTCGGCGAGTGAATCTCCGCGAGCGACGGCGGGTTCTCGGCGCCACCGCGGAGCTTGCGCGCGTCGAGCGCATCGAACAGGTCCGAGGTGGCGGTATCGCCGTCGGCCGGCGGCAGGCCCACCGAAACGCCCTTGGCCTCATCCGGCAGCGACGAGAACTTCGGCACGCCGAAGATCGCCTCTATCATCTTGGAGACCGAGCCATGATCGGCATAGTCGTGCACCACGACGCCCGTCTTGGAGAACGGCGAGATCACTAACGCCGGCAAACGAACGCCGTCGCCGCACGCGTAGCCCTCTTCCGGTCCGGTCCTATCCTCCGGGCACGTCTGGCCAAAGTCCGGCGGCGCCAAGTGGTCGTAGAAGCCTCCGCTGTCGTCCCAGGTCACGACGATGACCGAGTCCTTCCAGTATTTGCTCTTCGCAATGGCATTGATGACCGAGGCGAGATACGCCTCAGCTACCTGATGATCGGAGCTGCCGCTGCCGGGATGGTCATCATCGCCGACATAATACTTCTTACTCGATGGATTGTTCGTAAAGATCGAGTCGGCCGGGACGAAGCCGTAGGTATTCTCGTTTCCGCCCTTGACCCAGAAGACTCCCGAACCCGGCAGTTTTCCGCCTTTGATGTCTGAAATCAGACCGTTGCTCTTTGCGTTGTCGCGCAGCGTCTTCTTGCTGGCGAAGGCCGACTGCGGATTGTTTATGTAGTCGAAGTAGAGCGGCGCGGTGTGATGCGCGGAGAAGCCTGCGTTGGCCGTGTATAGTCCTTCTTCGTACCACGCCCAGTCAAACGACTGACGGCTGCTTTTGCCTTCCCGGCGAATGTCGCGGCCGATGTAGCCTACGACTTTCGACTTCTGAGCCTTGCGGTCCATTTCCGGATTGAGCAACACCGGCATCGTTGCATAACTTTGGAACGTGTTGCTGTCTCCCGTATACGAGGTCACGGGGAACTTCAGCTCGGCCGGCGGCGGGTTGTCGTCGTTAGAGATCGGCACGCCGTCGGTGTAGCCTCCCCCGCTCGGGAGCGGCACCGAGAGTGTCCCTTCGCCTGCAGCCGCCTCGGTTTGTCCGATTTGACCCGCGAACAACTGAATGTTGCTCGGCGTCGAGTCGCCGGTGTTCGCTTGGAAGTAGTGATCGAAGAGCGCGAAGTTTTTCGCATAGTACCAGAGATAGGGGACCGTGTCGCAATCGTACACGCCCTCGATAGCGATCGACTCGTTGTGCTGCTCGATCTGCTGAGGGCTCGGCGTTGGCCCCAGCGGCGGCGCTCCCCCCTCGGCATCCACGAGGAAATCGTCCATCTTGCCCCGGTCGATCGATGCTTCTTGATCGAAACGACCGTTGTTGCCACCGTTGATGTCGGGCGCATCGGAAACGTAGTTGGGGCTGCTTTGATTCGTCGAGATCAGGAACGGACGCTGACAGCTGAAAGTTTGTGGATCGTACTGGCAGTCCGTTTGTTGGGCCAGATACGTGCCCAGGTTCTCGACGTACTGGCCGTTCACTCCGGGAAACAGGCCATAGACCTGATCGAAAGTGTGATTCTCTTGAACTAGCACGAAGACGTGCTTGATTCGCGAGCGCGCTAAGCCGGCTATTTTCTCACGGTACGCGGCATCCGCCAGCTGCGCAGCCGCGGATCCCGGTCCTCCGAGTTGCGCACCCTGCGGCGTCAGAGCGGAGCCTGGGGTGCCCACTCCTCCGCAAGCTGCGAGCGCGCAGGACGCTGTAAAAATTACGATGTGCGAAGCTAATCGACGCATTGTGTTACGACCCTCCAGCTTTGAAGTGACGTGCGTGACTTCAAGCTACCAGAAGGCAACCTGGGCTTACAACGCGGAGAAAGGCGGGTTTGATAAGATGGATTAACGCTTCTTAACGCTATCGTTTTGTCAGCGTGAAGTTGTGATTAACATGGATGGGCGTCACAGCCATGCTCGACCGCTCGTTATGGAATCAAGCCAGAATCGAGGTGGCGCATGCAACGCATCCGCTTTATAACCGTCGCGCTTCTACTTTTCGCGATACCGCTCCAGATCATCGCGGATCCACCCGAACGCACCACCACGACTGCCGACCGTCAATCCATCAACCTGACCGTTTATAACGGGGGAACGGCGCTCATCCACGACCGCCGAACCTTGCGCCTGGACGACGGCCTCAATCGCATTGCGTGGCGAGACGTCAGCGCCCAGATGGACCCGACCTCGGCATTGGTGGATGGCGGTGGATCGGCGAATGCGATCCGCGTCGTCGAGCAGAACTTCAACTTCGATCTGCTCGACCCATCCGCGCTGCTCGACAAGTACGTCGGCCAGGAGGTCACCGTCGTTCACGAAGCGCGCTTCGCCGGCGAGCGCGATGCGCGCGAAAGGGCGCGCATCCTCAGCACCAACGGCGGAATCGTCCTGCAGTATCGCGACCGCATAGAGACCCAGCTGCGTGGCTACATCATCTTTCCGGCCTCGCCGAAGAACTTTCGCGACCGCCCCACGCTTGATCTCGACCTGGACAGCGGCGAGAGCGGGACCACGGCGTTGGATTTGAGCTATCTCACTAGTGGGCTCAGTTGGCGTGCGGATTATGTCGGCGTGGTCTCTTCGGATCAAAGGCACCTTTCCCTGACGGGCCTCGTGACGCTCTCCAACACGAGCGGCGCCTCATATGAAAACGCGCGACTGCAGCTGGTCGCGGGGAACGTCAATGTCGTCGGGCCCCCCTCCCTGTACGCCATGAAAACGATCGCGCGCGTCACTTCGAACGTGCAGCAGGAAAACTACTTCGAATATCACCTCTACACGCTCGCGCGCCCGACGAGCATCCTCGACAAGCAGACGAAGCAGCTCACGCTCCTGGCGGCACGGGGAATACCGATCCACGAAACCCTCGAGCTGCGCGGCTCTCCCGAGTATTACCGGAACGCCGACTCCGACATCGGCGCTCGTCTGCCGGTTGGCGCGTACGTCACGTTCGAAAACCGCGGCGGCGATCTCGGCATTCCATTGCCGGGGGGAATCGTGCGGCTCTACAAAAGCGACTCTCGCGGTCTTTCCCAGTTCATGGGATCCGACCAGATCGATCACACGCCGCGGAACGAGACGGTGCGGCTGCACCTCGGGGATTCCTTCGACGTGACCGCCCGCAAACGGCAGACGGAGTTTCGGTTCTCGAGCGCTTGTTCTGCGGACAGCTCCTATCAAATTGTGGTCGCGAACGCTAAGACGGTCGCTCAGAACGTGCTCGTCGTCGAACCGATTCCGGGCGACTGGCAGATCGTTGACGAAAACGTTTCGCACGTCAAGTCATCGGCATTTACCGCTACCTGGAACCTTCGCGTTCCGGCCGACTCACGTTCTATGTTAACCTACACGGCGCGCGTGAGCTGGTGCTATGAAGGGACCGATCAAGCTCGTTAGCGGGGTCTCGCCATCTCGGGTCCGACGAAGCGCTGCGGCGCTTGGAGGGACGGCGAAACCGGGGTTCGATGCACGGCCGCGGGCGGCGCACCGATCGGCAACAGCGTGAAGTCCTGAGCGTCCCGAGGTTCGCCGCAGCCCGCGAGGAGCATGGCGAGAATGGTTGCCCCGATAATGTAGCGGCCACGACTAAAGCGCATCGCGTTCAACTCCTCGTTGCATGGACGACTGGGGGGACGGGGACCGTTCACGGGTTCGGGCACGAAAACCTGGAATACAGCCGCGTGAAGGTTACCGCCTCGATGATGATCGCTCTAGCGAGCCTCGTAGTCTATCTCGCGCTCGCCGTCGCAGGCATGGGTGGGCTCGCCGCCTTCTTCGCGCACCCCGCGTTGATCGCGACCGCGATACTGTTCCTCGTTTTCACGATCGCCGGGGTGTTTGCCGGCGGTAACGTGAGCCCGGGCGAGAGAGAGGATCGCAGCAACCGGTGGGTCTTGTTGCCTATCATCGTCATCGGACTGGTGTCGGCGTTTGTGGCCCCGTGGACCGACCGCATCGGCTTCTGGACGATCGACGGCGAGGCGACGCGCTGGCTCGGCGTTGCGCTAATCGCCGTCGGCGGGACGCTGCGCATCGCGCCGGTCTTCATCCTCGGCAACCGCTTCAGCGGCCTCGTCGCGATTCAGCCCGGGCACATGCTCGTGACGACCGGGCTGTACGCGCGCATCCGCCATCCCAGTTACCTCGGATTGCTCGTCAGCGCTCTGGGTTGGTGCCTTGCTTTTCGCTCCGGCGTGGGCGTTTTGCTCACGTTGCTGCTCGTGCCGCCCGTCGTCGCGCGAATGAACTCGGAAGAGGCGCTGCTCAGCTCACAGTTCGGCGCGGACTACGACGCGTATCGCTCGCGAACGTCGCGGTTGGTGCCGGGGGTGTATTGACGGTAGCGCGTTGCAACGCGCTACAAATAGTTTCCCTCTGACATCCAACGCTGCTTCCTGCAGCATCCACGATCGGCGGCTGCGATCCGCCGCACCCTGCCAGCAAGGCCGCAGCACCGCCGATCCAAAGCACGCCGCGCGGCTATTGCAATTATCTTCATTACTTATGCCACGTTGAATGCCCGCTCTCGGTTTGCGTCGTAAAAGTCGAGCTACTCAGCGCCGTGCCTAGATCTTGTCCGTGATCAAAACAATCGAGTCATTCTCGGGGGAAGACCAGCTCGCCGATCTTGTTTCTGAACCCCTCGGCAAACCACATGTTCCCATCCGGGCCCTTAACGATACCAACTACCTGGAACTTTGGCTGGCTCCCGTTAATCGCGCCCGGCAGTTTGTAATCGTTCACGACCTGCCCTTGGAGATTCATGGAGATTATGTGACCTACGAACGGCTGGGTTATCCACCAATTCCCGTCCGGGCCTAGTGCTATACCGTCGCCCTGATCTGCTATCGAATACTTCGTAATTTGTCCATCGGGTGTAATCTTTCCGACCCACGCGTTGGTCTTCGGACCATCAGCCGCGGTAAACCATACATTGCCGTCGGGGCCTTCCGTAACGTTCCACACACCGTCCGCCGCAACAATAGGAAAGTTGGTAATCGCCCCGTCGGCCGTCACGCGGGTTATTTGCGGGCAGTTTCCGCTGTCGCCGATCCAGAATGTTTCACCTTCGCCCACTGCCAATGGGCCCGGGTAGCAGTAAAAACCAGGCAAACGTATCGTTTTTACCAGCTTGGGTTTAATGGTGAGCTCGTCGAGGTTACCCGAGTATACTCCCGTTCCCGGGGACGTGGCTACCATCCATAGATGCCGCCGTGCGGACACGATGCCCGCAGTCCATCCACATCCCGATTGGCCACACACCCTGTACTGGGATATCAGCCCATTTTTGACTAGACCAATGGTTTGAGTGTAGTAGTCGGTAAACCAAACGTTTCCATCGGGACCGTGCGTAAAATGATAGGCCGAATCGTACCCAGAACCATTGCGCTTCTCGGGTAGGGCGTGCGCCGTGACGGCACCGTTAGGGAGCATTCGTCCAAGATACGGATAAAAGGAGTTAAACCAAAGAGCTCCCGCCGAGTCGAACGCGAGCTGGTAGAGATCCTCGAGCTTTTTGTTCTTGACAACGTACTCCTTAAGAACGGGGCCGCTCCTCCGCAGAGCGCTTTGGTTCGCCCGGGCCGCCCCGCCGATCGGCAGCTGCAATCCGCCGCAGCCCGCAAGCAATGCGCCTGCGGCTCCGATGCTAAGCGCGAAGCGAGCTAAGGTTCCCATGTGCCATGCCTCCCCGAAGCTGAACGGACGAGCGACTGAGAACGTTCGGCGGCCGCGCCGTCAGTTCCATCGCGGGAGCCAGGCCGCCAAGAGTGAAGCCGTCTCGCGGCTCGCTCCGAGGTCCCCGCGCTGATCGGCGCCCCTCGTCCCGTCTGGCTTCGGTCGAAGTTTGCCGGTTCTCAGGATCATGCTTATCCGCGTACGGCGGGGCTTCCTGAAAGCAAGAAACAGGGCAGTGACACCTCCCGGTGAGATGGAAGCTAACGGACACCTAAGATGTTGATCGGCGATTGGATCTCAATTTCGTGGCCCAACGCGACGGCGATGCTGACTATCTATTGGCTCGTCAAAGCGTTCTGGCCGCTCACGATCCTTGCTGCCATCGCCGTGTGGTTCTGGTGGCGGCGGCGTTCGAGTGTAGGAGCGCGCATCGTTGCCGGCCTCGCCGCAGCGCTTTGGGTGTGCTCGGCTATCCCGTATCTATATTTCGTGGGTGGGCAAATCGCGTTCGCGGCGCAGGTACGGTCGCGGCAGGAGACGCTGAGGGACGCTACCGTGATTGCGGGCATCCGTCTTCCCGCCGGGACGCTCGTAACGCATCCGACTGCGCAAGCGCGGAACGAGATCGCGTCGCTCGATCTTCAACAAGAGGCTAGCGTTTACGGGACGCCGTTGACGGGACACGTCGACTTCAACAACGGGCAGCCAAATGGATTCGTAACGCTTGCGCGAGATGCGGCGATCGGCGGCATCCCCTGTTCCTCGGATGCGCAGGTGCAACTCAAGGATGGGAAGGTCGACACGTGCACGATGTCGCGCTCGAGCATCGTCCGCGGGATTCCGTGCCGGGGTGAGGTGTCATTAAGCAACGGGACGCAGTGCGTGCTTTCCTCGGACTATCGGAGCTTCGGCGTTACGTGGCGGGCAGGCACGCAGGCGAGCATCGACGGAAATGGCGGGTCGTTCGACATCATGGCGCAACCACCGAATCTCCACGTGGTCGGTTCGCCTCTTCCCAGTCGCGCGATCGTCGAGTTTACCGGCGGGCGTCTCTACGGAGTAAACTTCACGATCAATCCATGGCGCATGCAAGGATGCACGATCAATTACATCGCCGTTGCATACGGCGCTGCGCCCGGCAAAACGACCGGTGCGTGCCGCCTCCCGCGAGGGCGCGACGGTAACGTCGTATTACCACCGACCGCGTTTACGGTTAACTCCTAGTCGCCCTTCGCCCTTCGAGACGCGCGCTTCGCGCGCTCCTCAGGATGACAACAGGAGGGGGCGAGTGTTTGATGCTCGCCCCCGTTTCTGTTTGTTAGTAGGCTTTGATGCCGTGTGGAGTTCCCCATCCGGCCGGGCCGCTGTACTTTTGGTAGCCGCCACCGGTCTTTGGCAGGCCGGCTTCGCAGAGATAATCGCCGCAACTGCCGTCGCTGCCGGAAGTGATTTGGTGCAGCTGCAGCCGGTGTTTCCTCGGCGAAAGGTCCCAAAACGTCTCGCCGCCCGTCAAGCTGCCCGGGTTATCGACGAGACCGACGATGCCGGCCGTCAGCGGCGCCGCGACGCTCGTTCCACAGATGTCCAACCAGCCGCCGTAACTGCTGATGTACTCGGCCACGCCGGGGCTACAGCCCGCTTCGGCCGAGATGTCCGCGATGGTTCGGCCGTTGCAGTCCGGATCGTGCTGCCATTTCGGCTTGGGAGTGGTAGTCGCGCAGCCGGCTCCCGCGCCGTCCCAGGCGCTTTCGCTATAGGTCGAGCCTGACTTTGCCAATTGCGTGCCGCCTATGGCGAGCACGTTTGCGAGCGCCGCCGGCCACTCGATCTCCGGATATCCGTTGTCGCCGGACGACGCTATATAACCGACGCCGGGTGTATTGAAGTAGTTCGGAAAGTTCGAATCACCGCAATTCTCGCCGTAGTTGAAGCTGCTGCAGCCCCAGCTGTTGCTAAGGATCTTGGCACCGAGCTTCACGGCGGTGGCTTCGGCTTTTTCCAAGCCGCAGACCACGGCACCACAGTTGCCGCCTTCGATCAAGTAGATCGTACATTTGGGGCAGCTTACCGAGACCATTTCGATGTCGAGATCGGTCTCGATGCACCAACCGAAGTTCTGGCAGCTCTCAGGATAGTTGCTTTCCTGCCCTTCCTCATTGAACTTCGAGAATGTCGCCGTTCCCAATCCGAACGTAGTGCGGTAGGTCGCGAGATCCGACTGGGCAGTAGGTAAGTCGCCCAGCTCGATGAGCGCGACTATCGTTCCCGATCCCTTGCCCAGCGAGGGGGTAAGGTTATAGCGAGTTTGCAGGTCGGCGGGCTGCCAGCCGCAGTTGTCGCCAGAGGGCGAGCAAGGCGGCTTCCCACCCCTGTTGACGATCAACACATGGCACATTACGCGTCCGACTAACAGTTTGCAGCCGGGCCGGGCTTCGTGCTTGGCTTTCCACTCCGGCACAAAGTGCGCGGAAGCGGAAGTACCGCCTTGCGACGCGACACCGGCCGTCGGAGTACTCGATGGGCCGGCCCCGTTACAGCCGGCGATCGCTAGCGCCACCACCAGCGAAGAAAGTTTCAAGGATACTCTCACAAACGCTCCTCTCAATAGGTAGACATGGGGGGCACGAGTTACTTATGAGGAAACGCAGCAGTTGCCTCCCACTCAACCTTCGTCCTTCGTCTCGCTCCGCTCGCTCAGGACTGCGCATCACTCCCGCCCTTCGACTGCGGCGCTGCGCGCCGCGCTCAGGATGACAGAGAGAACTCGGGATAACGCAAGTGGCTATTGGGGATTCGCAGGGGCTTCGTCGTTGAAGAAGCCGACGATCGTATTATTGGAGTCGATGACGAACATGATGGGTTGCGAACCCTTCTCGAAGTCGGCGCGGTAATGGTAGCGCCGATACTGCTGCATCGAGTCCGCGCGCAAAAATTGCAACTGCCGGAACTTCCCTAGCCCCGCGAATGCGTCGTTGATCTGCGCCAACAGTTGCTGCGTGAAGCCCTGCCGCATCTGCGACGAGATGCCGCTTGGGACATGGCCTGCGAGCACCGTCTTGAAGAAGGTGGTGAAGCGGCCCGTCTGCCCGCTGTCGGGCGCCGGCGCCGATTTGAGTTCCGGCGGAGCGGGCTGCGCGTCGGGCGGCGCCGGCTGTGCGCAGACCGGCGCTGCGGCGCTCATCATGAGCCCACAGAACAGCGCGGCGGCAACTTTCGAGATCATCTTAGGATTTGTCCTGAAAGAAGCCCACGATTGTTCCGTTCGAATCGAGGATGAACACTATGCCTTGCGACCCGTTTTCAAAGACGGCCATGTAATGGTAGCGCAAATACTGCTGGATCGTGTCCGCGCTGACGAACTGCAGCTCCCGAAACTTGCCCTCTCCGGCGAACGCAGCGGCGATCTGCCCCAATAGTTGTTGCGTGAAGCCCTGCCGCATCTGCGAAGAGATGTTTCCGCCCGGAACGTGTCCCGCAAGCACCGTCGTGAAGAAGCTCGTGAAGTCCGCCGTCTGTTTGCTGGTCGGCGCCGGGGCCGATGGAGTAGCGGGCCCCGAAGTGGGCACCGGGGGCGGTGCGGAGGGTACCGCGCCAAACGTGGCTCCGCAGAGCAACGCCGCGACGGCGAGTTTCGAGAGCATTTAGGTCGAGCGTCCTTTCCTACGGAGCATTGCGCGAGCCTTTTCGATTCGCCGCGACCGCGCCTCGAGTCTTTTCGCGTCTTCGATCCAAAGCACATATTCTTTGCGATGCGTGTACGATAAGCTGTCGTACGCTCGCCTTTCGACCGCAGTCATCGCCTCCGCGAAGCCTCGGGGTAAGTCCGTCACGCGCGCTTCCACACGAGCACGTTCGAACTGCCCCAGATCTCGGGCGGCAGCGTGCGGATGGTCAGCGTGTCGCCGGCGAGCTTGAACTGGCGCTCGAGCGTGACGCCGACCAGATCGGTAAAGACGCTCACCTCGACGTGGTGAAACACGCGGTCGCCGCGGATCTCGTAGCGGCCGGCGTAGGCGAGAAAGTTGCGCAGTGACTCGCTGCGTGCAGTCTCGGACGCGCTCGTTCCGGTGGGCGAGTGGAGTTCCGGGCGATGGGTGCCGCCGAGCACCGCGGCCATGCGGTCCTGCGCGGTATAAATAAGGTAGCCTACCGGCGAGGGGCCGAAGCGCGGCTCTTCGGTGGCCTTGCCTTCGTCCACGTTGAAGCTCACGAGGCTCCACGCACCGACGACGCCGGCCGGTTCGGCCGCAACAGCTGGGACGGTCGCGATCGCCGCGAGCACGCCGAACGAGGCCGCCGCTTCCAGCAGGCCCTTGCGAGACAACGATTGTAATTGCGGTGAATCACCGCGAGTAAATAACGCCATGATCAAACGGGGTCTTTTGACCCTCGCGATTACGCTCCTCGGTGCGAGCCCTTCGGTCGCACCGCGAGACGCCGCGCCCGAGGCGATGACGCCGCAGAAGATTTTCGACGCGGCGTTCCGGCGCTTGCAGTCGTACCCCGTGCCGCCGTACGCCGTGTGGACCGCGACCTGGAACATCCGTGAGCGGCCGATGGGCTATTACACCGGCGAGAAGGCGAGCGTCGAGACGAGCCGCTACGCCGTGCGCCTCTCCGACGGGATCGAGAACGTCAGCGACCCGATTCCGAGCGGCAAGCTGCCGCCCGCGACGATCGAGGACGAGTTCCTGGGCCCGTTCGCGTGGACGATGCGCTCGTCGGTGCGCGTCGCGCCGCCCGGCGGCGTGATGATGCAGCCCGACATCGAGGGCCTCAAGACGATCGCCACGGTCGTCGCGATCGCGCAGTCGCCGTACACCTTCGGATTTACGCGCGCCGGCGCGCTGCCGATCGAAACCGTCGACGGACATCGCGTCTATCATTTGGAGCTGCGGCCCCGCAGCGATTCGCAGCTGCACAATCTGCGCGATCTCTGGATCGACGCCGACACGTACGATTTGTGGAGGGCGCATTTCGTCGGGACGTATCGTCCCTTTCCGAACGCACCGCTGAGCCCCACCGACGTCATGGTAAACTTTCGCAACGTGCTCGGGCGCTGGGTCGTTACGCGCGCCGCCTGGAACTGGGACGACGCACCCCTCTCCTTCATGTTCGACGTGACCAACGACGAGATCGGCTTGCCCGCTTCGCTCCCGGACTGGCTCTTCGATGCAAAACAGTACCAGCGTCACCAAGATGCCGGCGAGCCGGACTACATCGGCGAGCTTCTCAAGCGCATGCGGGCGGGGTCGAACGGGTAAGGCTGCAGCCTGCGCCGAAGGCCGGAGCATGGAGCGTTCCCGTTTTACTGCCCTCGCTGTGGCGTTTGTCCTCGCGTCCTGCGGCGGCGGTTATGCCGGCGGGTCCGGGGGCGCGACGCCTGCGTTCGTCGTCGACACGCATCGTCAAGGCAGCTCCGGTCTAATCAAGCACGTCGTCATCATGATTCAAGAGAATCGCAGCTTCAACAATTTCTTCGCGACGTTCCCGGGCGCCGACGGAACCACGTACGGCATGATGGGCAAGAAGCGGATCCACTTGACGGAAACCAATCTCGTCTGGCCGTGCGACCTCGGGCATTCGCGCAACGCGTATCTCGAGGACGACGACAACGGTAAGATGGACGGATTCTATCTCGAGGGCAACGGGAACAAAGCGCCGTGCATCGGGCAGGCCGGCCGGCGCCCGTACCAATACGTGAAACCGGCGCAGATCCAGCCGTACTGGGACATGGCCGGGCAGTACGTGCTAGCCGAGCACATGTTCCAGACGCAAGGCAGCGGCAGCTTTACCGCGCATCAAGACTTGATTCGCGGCGGCACGACGTTCGACGCGGCGCTCGACGAGGCGCTGGTGGATTTTCCGACGGTCGCGCCGTGGGGCTGCAACGCGCCGCCAAAGGCCAAGACGTCGTACCTGCTGTGGACTGGGAGCTACATCCACGGCGAGCACAACAAAGGGCCGTTCCCGTGCACCAACAAGTTTCCCGGATCGGGAAGCTACTATCACACGCTGGCCGACGAGCTCGACGCGAAGAAGATCTCGTGGAGGTACTACACGCCGAAGCTCAGCTCCACCGGCAGACTGTGGAACGCGTTCAATATGATCGCATCCGTACGGTACGGTCCGGAGTGGGGCACGAACGTCGTGTGGCCGGAGACGACGATCTTCACGGACATCACGAACGGCACGCTGCCGGCAGTGTCGTGGTTGATTCCGGACGGCAAGAACTCCGATCACCCGGGCTCCGCCGCGACGGACACGGGGCCGTCGTGGGTGGCGAGCGTCGTGAACGCGATCGGTCAGAGTTCGCTGTGGGACTCCACCGCGATCGTCGTCGTGTGGGACGATTGGGGAGGATTTTACGATAACATGCCGCCGCCGCCGGTCGGGGGGTCGCAGTTCGATCACTGGGGCGGCTTGGGCTTCCGCGTTCCCTGTATCATCGTTTCGCCGTACGCGCGCGAGGCGACGAAGAGCAAGCCCGGCTACATCTCTCCCACGGACTACGAGTTCGGCAGCATCCTGAAGTTCGTCGAGGACAACTGGGATCTGCCGCGACTCGGGACAACCGACGGCCGCGCCAACAGCATCGTCGACTCGTTCGATTTCACGCAGCCGCCGCGCACGTTCACGAAGATTCCCTCATCGTACCCGCTCGAGTATTTCGAGCGCGAGGCGCCTTCGAACATTCCCCTCGACTCTGAATAGCGGAGAACTTTTTCGCATGAGCCGTTTTCGCATTGCACTCCTCGCCGGAGCGTTCGTCCTTTCATCCTGCGGCGGAGGCGCCGGCGGCGGCGGATTGCCGTTCCAGGCCCCATCAAGTTCGCATAAGAGCGGCAGCATACCAATCTCGCACATCATCATCATGATCCAGGAGAACCGCAGCTTCAACAATCTCTTCGCGACGTTCCCCGGGGCCGACGGGACGACGAGGGGCAAAATGGGCAAGAAGATCATTCGCTTGAAACCGGAACCACTGATTTGGCCGTGCGACTTCGGGCATTCGCGCAGCGGGTTCTTGAAAGACTACGACGACGGCAAGATGAACGGGTTCGGCACGGAGAGCGGCGGCAAGGGCAGCAAATGCACGCCGCAGGCGGGGCGCAACTCGTATCAGTACGTGATTCCCGCGCAGCTCGGCCCGTACTGGGACGTCGCCGGGCAGTACGTGCTCGCCGATCATACGTTCCAGACGCAAGGCAGCGGCAGCTTCACCGGACACCAGGATCTGATCCGCGGCGGCACGACGTTCGATTCGGCGGAGGACGAGGCGTTGGTCGACTTTCCGACCGGCACGCCGTGGGGCTGCAACGCACCGCCGAACACGACGACCTCCATGCTGGTCTGGACCGGCAGCGGCATCCAGGGGCCCAAGAAAGGTCCGTTCCCGTGCACCGACAAGTTTCCGGGATCGGGCAGCTACTATAAGACGCTGGCCGATCTGCTTGACGCGAAGTCGGTCAGTTGGAAGTACTACACGCCGACGCTCGGCGGCGCCGGTGCGCTGTGGAATGCGTTCGACATGATCGCGTCGGTCCGCAACGGTCCGGAGTGGAAGACGAACATCGTTTCACCCGACAAGAAGATTTTCGACGACATCACGAACGGGACACTGCCCAGCGTCTCGTGGGTGATACCCGACGCACCGTATTCCGATCATCCGGGCGGCGGCTCAGGCGCCGGAGGACCGTCGTGGGTCGCAAGCGTCGTCAACGCTATCGGTTTGAGCCCGTACTGGGGCTCGACCGCGATCATCGTCACCTGGGACGACTGGGGTGGCTTCTACGACGAGGTGAAGCCGCCGCAGCCGTTCGACCACTGGGGCGGCCTCGGATTTCGCGTTCCGATGATGATCGTCTCGCCCTACGCGCGCGAGACCGTGCCCAGCAAGCCCGGCTACATCTCACACACGCAGTACGAGTTCGGCAGCATCATCAAGTTCGTCGAGGACATCTGGGGCCTCGGCCGCCTCAACACCACCGACACGCGCGCCAACAGCATCATCGACTCGTTCGACTTCTCACAGAAACAGCGCACGTTCACGAAGATTCCGTCGTCGTATTCACGCGAGTACTTCGAGCATTTGCCACCGTCGAACGAGCCGATAGACAGCGAGTAGAGCTTAGTCGTCGTCGGGGGGACGGTAGTCGGGCGGCTGTGCCAGGAAGAACTCCTCGCCCTGAGGTGCTTTGATCGGGATGAACTTGCGCGGAGGCCGCGAGAAATCGAAGCAGTCCTTTGCGGGCGAGGTAGCGCGCCGGTCGGCCACGGTGAGCTGATCGAGTCCGAACAGATCCTCGGCGAAGCGCAGCACGCTCGTGGTCTCGTACTGCACGTGCGACACGTGGTCGCGCTTGGCGTAGGGCGATATCACGAGCAATGGAACGCGAAAGCCCAAGCCGTCGAAGCCTCTGTGCGGCGGCGGGACGTGATCGTACAGGCCGCCCCAGTCGTCCCACTGCACGAAGATCGCCGTCGTATTCCAGAACTTGCTGTTGCCGACGGCGTTGACGAGGGCCGTCACCCACGATGGCCCTAATCCGCCGCCACAGTTGACGTGATCGGAGTCGTTGCAGACCGGCGTGATCCAGGTGAAGTTTGCGAGCTTGCCGGCAGCCACGTCGGTGAGGAAGCGGGTCTGCGGCGTGATGATGTCCTTCTTCCAATCCGGGCCGTGGCGGATGTGGTGCACTGCTTGATAGCCGGACCAGTAGCTGCCCTGTCCGCTCGACGGGCTGTTATATTTGCTCGTGTAAAAGCGCCAGGATAGGCCGGCGCGATCGAGTTCGTCGCCCAGCGTCCGATAGTTGAAGCAGGGCGACTCGGACGGTCCGATCGTGCGGTCTTGCTTGAGAGTTGGAACCGAGTCGAAGCTTCCGCCGTAGCAGCCCCACAGCGTCACCGGAAGATTCACGCTGTGTCCGGCCTGCGCCGCGATGATATACTGATGCGCCGCGAAGCTCTCGTCGAGCTGCGACTGAAACATGCGGTCGGCCAACACCCACTCGTGCGCCATCGCGAAGTACGGCGCCGATTCGGAGTGCGGCACGTAGACGTACTGCGGATGCTTGATCTGCACCGGCCAAAAGTACGCCTTCTCCTTGTTGAAGCCGTCCATGCGGCAACCCGTGCCGCGCAGCGTGCCGGTACCGTCACACGCCTCGAACATCGCCTTCGAGCCGTGATCGATGATGTATTTCGCCGTGAGGCTCAAGGGCACGAGCTTGACGGTTTTCCCGTTGCGGAGTTTGCCTTCCGAGGCCGTGTCGGCTCCGGGATAGCCTTGGAAGAGGTTGTCGAAGCTGCGGTTTTCTTGAACGATGTAGACGACGTGCTCTATCTTCCCCGCGCCGGTCCCCGCGAGGTCTTGCAGTGCGGCCGCGCTCTGCATGACGGGTAGCGGTCGCGATCCGAACGAGCAGCCGAAAAGGGCGAGCACAATTGCAAGTGCCGGTAGTCGTTTAGTCATCCTTGAGGCTTACTCATAGTCGGGAGCGCTATACTCGTCGCGCTGGTGAAGGAAAAACTCTCTGCCCTCGGGTGCCTTGATGCGCACGAACTTGCGCGGCTTCTGCGAGAAGTCGAAGCAGTCGTCCGCCGGCGACGTCGCGCGCCGGTCCGCGGCGGCGAGCTGGTCCAGGCCGAACAGGTTCTCGGCGAAGCGCAGCACGCTGGTCGTTTCGTACTGCACGTGCGACACGTGGTTGCGCTTTGCGTAGGGCGAGATCACGAGCAGCGGAATGCGGAAGCCGAGGCCGTCGTAGTCCCTGAAGGGCGGCCGGACGTGATCGTAGAGTCCGCCCCAATCGTCCCACTGCACGAAGATCGCGGTCGAGTCCCAAAACTTGCTCTCGCCGACGGCGTTGACGAGTGCGGCGACCCACGACGGTCCGTAACCGCCGCCGCAGTTCACGTGGTCCGAGTTACTGCAGATCGGCGTGATCCACGTGAAGTTCGCGAGCTTACCGTTCGGCACGTCGACCAGGAAGCGCTTTGCCGGCGACATCACGTCTTTGCCCCAGTCCGGACCGTTGTAGATGTGGTTCACGGCCTGATAGCTCGACCACCAGTTGCCGTCGCCGCTGTCCGAGCTGCCGTAGCGGCTCGTGTAGAACTTCCAACTCAGCTTCGCCTTGTCGAGCTCGTCGCCGAGCGTCTGATAGTCGAAGCACGGCCTTTGGGTGGGCCCATAGCGACGATCGAGTTTGATCGTTCGAACCCGGTCGGAGCTGCTGCCCGGGCAGCCCCACAACCCGTCCGGCAGGTTCACGCTCGACGCGGCCTGCGCCGCGATGATGTACTGATGGCCGACGAAGCTCTCATCGAGATGCGACTGGAACATACGGTCCGCGACGACCCACTCGTGCGCCATGTCGAAGTACGGCTGGGACTCGTCGTGCGGGACGTAGACGTACTCCGGATACTTGAGGGAGCGCGGCGCGCCGAAGGTCTGCTCCCGGTTGAAGCCGTCGTTTCGGCACTTCGTGCCGGGAAGGTGTCCGGTTCCGTCGCACGCCTGGAACATCGCCGTGGCCGAGTGGTCGATGTCGTACGTCGTTTCGAGTTTGACGGGCACGAGCTTGACGGTCGTTCCGTTCGAAAGCTTGCCTTCCGGAACGGTGTCCGCGCCGGGAAACCCCTGAAAGAGATTGTCGAAGCTGCGGTTCTCCTGCACGATGTAGACGACGTGCTTGATCTTGCCCGCGCCAGTCGCGTCGAGATTCTGCAAGATCGCGCCGCTCTGCATCGACGGCAATACCTGGCGCGCACCACCGCAGCCGGCGAGTGCCAGCGCCGCGGCGATCGCTGGCGCCCTCAGGGGTGAGAGCTTACTCGGGGTCACCGTGTTGGGGTGTAGCCTTCTGACGTTTGAAGTACTCTATCGAGTGCTGCGACGGAATCGTCGTGAACCCGCGCTGTTTTTGGGTGTAGTCGAGCATATCGCTGATGCTATTAGCGGTCGAGTCTGACGTGCCGAGGCGTCCGAGGTTCCAGTTGTCCTCGACGTAGCGCAGCAGGCTGCCGTACGAGTACGGCGTTGACGAGACGTAACCGCCCTTACTTCCCGCGCCGATCTTCACGTACGGCGAAAGCACCAGCATCGGGATCCGGAAGCCGTTGCCGCCCCACCCGGGCGACTCGTCTGGTGCGACGTGGTCGTAGAAGCCGCCCCAATCGTCCCATAGAACGACGATGACGCTCGAGTTCCAATAGTTCGTCTGACCGATCGCGTTGACGATGCTCGCCACCCACGACGGCCCGGTGTCGCAGCCGCATCCTTCTCCAGGATGATCGGAGTTGGCATCGGATGGGATGACCCACGAGACGGCAGCGAGATTCCCGCTGCTGATGTCGGTGAAGAGGTTCGTCTCGGGCATCGACACGTTCGTTCCCCACTCGGCGCCGTAGCGGACGCGAGCGATGACGTCGAACGCGTTGAGGATTCCGCCCGAACAGAGGGCCGGGCAGCTCTGGTCGCAATTGTTCGGATTATAACCCTTGAAGCAGGGCGAGTAGTAGTGCCAGCTCACGCCGGCTTTATCGAGTAGGTCGCTGATCACTTCGTAATACGACGATGACGGGAACTTGTTCGTGCACGGGAACGGGCCTTTCTGCACGTACGGCAGATACTTGCCCTTCAGCGTGATGAGCGACGTATGGCCCCCACCCGCGTCGCAGCCCCAGGGCATGACGTTGGGATTGTCGACGAGGCTGTACCTAGTGTTGATCCGGCTGCCGCCGCGAATCAGGTCTTGGTGCGCGATGAAACTGCCGCTGCCCTGATTCTGGAACATGTGATCGGCCAGGCCCCACTCGTTCGCGATGAACCAGTAGGGCGCGATCTGCGACGGTTCGACGTATTGATAGACCGCCTTGCCTGCCGGCTTGCCCTGCGTGCCGCACGCGCCTCTGCTTACCTGGCCGAAGCCGTCCATCTTGCCGTTGTCGTAGTCGGTGAGGAACGCCGTGTGACAGTGCTGGATGTCGAAGCCGTTCACGAGCGCGTGCGCCTGCAACGGAACCCAGATGTCGTGATACTTGCCCTGGTATTTTACTTTCATGCGTCCGCGCGTCGCGCCGTCGGCGCCCGGAAAGTCGGCGAAGAGGTTGTCGAAGCTGCGGTTCTCCTGCACGATGAACACGACGTGCTGTATCGGCGTGCTGCCGGAGCTGGGCGTCTTTTGTTGCAGCGGCGGCGCGCCGCCGCCCGGCAGCGAGGAAGCGGCTCCGCCGCAGCCGCTCAGGCCGATTCCGGCGACGAGTCCGCAGATCCAAAGATGGGGTGCTAGCCGGCGCATGAGGCTCTCCGTTCTATTCGGTGTCGGGCGCGAGGCCCGAGGGCTTCTGATGTTGGAAAAACTCGAGCGAATACTTCGACGGGATCACCTTGAACTTCCGCGCCGGCATCCGGAAATCGAACGCTGTGCCGATGCTGGTCGACGTGTCGTCGTTGCCGAGCGACCCGAGGGTCCAGACGTTTTCGATGAAGTGCAAGATTCCCCCGAAATGGTACACGGTGTGGTCGACGTGCGGTTTGACGTAGGGTGACACGATCAGCATCGGCACCCGGAACCCGGGCCCACCCTGCCAGTCGCGCGGGTGCGGCGGCTGCACGTGATCGTAAAACCCGCCCCAATCATCCCAAACGACGACGATCGCGGTAGAGTTCCAATACCGGCTGCGCCCGACCGCGTTGACGATCGATGCGACCCACGACGGGCCAGTGTCGCTCGGTTCGGCGGGGTGGTCGGAGTTGACGGCGTCGGGCGTGATCCACGCCACGTCGGGGAGCTTGTCGTGCGAGACGTCTGCGAAAAACTCATTGCTGCTGCGCGTAACGTTGGTGTGCCACTCCGGGCTGTAGCGCACCGCGCGGATCGCGTCGAAGGCGCTCCAGATTCCTGGGCCGCCGACGCCCTTGCGAACTGGCATCGCGTAGAACTTCCAGGAGATGCTCTTGGCGTCGAGCAGATCGCGCATCGTTTCGTAGTTCAAGCACGGGAAGGGTCCATCGGCATAGACCTTGCCGCTGTACCTCTCGATGACCGACGTGCGGATGGTCTTGTTCGCATCGCAGCCCCATGGGAAATAGGTCGGATTGTCGATGATCGCCTGCGTCGGCGAGATCTGCGTGCCGCCGGCGATCAAGTCCTGATGCGCGGTGAAGCTCGAGCTCCCTTGCGTCTGGAATGTGTGATCGGCCAGCACATACTGCCGGGCGATGTCCCAGTACGGCACGACGTCGGCGGGGTTCACGTATTGGTACGCGTACAAGCAGGCGGGCCCACTGCTGCCGTTGGAACCCGAGCCGATCAAGTCGAAGCCGTCCATCTTTCCATGGTCGAGCTCTTTCAAGTAGCCCCTGTAAATGTGATCGATGTCGAGCCGCGCCGCGAGCGGCACCTTCTTCAGGGGGACCGTTGTCGGTTTCGTGATCGGCGGAGAGCAGCTGTGCCGGATCGCGGGAGGCATCGCCGCCGCCTTTCCCTTCGTCGCGCCGTCCGCTCCGGGAAATGTCGCGAATAAGTTGTCGAAGCTGCGGTTTTCTTGAATCACGATGACGACGTGCTTGATCGGGATCGTCCGCGCTTCTGTGCCGCCGTTTCGTTCGCTGCTTAGTTCGGGGATGAGCGGTGGAGCGGGGGGCCGGCCTGCGATACCACCGCCGCAGGCCATGAGCGCCGCGACGGCGGCCGCCAGCGCGAATAAAAACGCGCCTTGGCGCGCGGCGATAGGCGCTGGTCCTAAGCTCATGGCTTTGTGCTTCTTGGCCACACCGGCGACGGCAACCTCGCCGCAAGGAACGGAGCGACGCGAAAGAAATTAACTTTGGTATGGTTTCGGCTCAGGACGAGGTGAATCTCGTGATGCGGCGCGCGGCGGCGCTCAACGAACGGTTAAGAACGTTAATCCGCACCATGACGGCGGTCGAGCGGGACGATCCTGAGTTCGCGCAGGAGATGCGCCACTACGGCATCGTCGCGGAGTTCGCGGACATCGCGACCGGAATCGGTGACTTGGATACTGCCGTGGCCGCGCTGCTGCGCAAACTCGGGTTCGAATGAGTTTCGGAACGATGCGTCAGCGGCGTCAGTCGTAGCTGTCGCGCACGGTTTCCAGCAGCGTCTGTCCGAACTCGATGATGTCGCCGTTACCGTCGAGCACGTCGACGCCAAAACCCGGATAGAGGCTCACAAAACGTTCCTGTTTCCAGCGCGCGACCGACCAGCGGTCCCGGGCTCCGATCTCGTACGGCCAGGGAGGCATGCCCTCGCGATCGGAGCGGATGTCGCGCCCGTCGGCCGTGCGAATGCGCACCTGGAATCCCTCGACCCGCGAGATCTTCATCTCCAGCGTCCCAATTTTCATGCGACGCGCAACCTTACATCAAGAGAATCGGGCTGACTGGATTCGAACCAGCGATCTCTAGTCCCCCAGGCGGTTCTTGTCGTGCGGAGCTTACGCATTTCCTCGAAAAATCGACTCCATGCGGGCCATATCTTGAACCTGTTCTGACCCTACAGCCCATACGGTTACCCATATGGAAAGCGGCGCCCTCTACTTGGTCGGGTCGTAACTGTAGGGCGTCGGCAATGTTCGGCGGTTTGCCCTCAAGCACGCCCGCATTCGAGGCGTGGCCGCTATCCGGTACGAAATTCATGGACGTGTGGTTCGATTCCGACCTGCGTGTTTTAATGGAGTGCCAGGGAGACTACCAGTTCCAAGCTGACGGTGGCTTTGGCGCGCTGCGCGGTATCGCGGCGCCGATCGCATAGCGGCAAAACAGCAGAGATCGCGAAGCGACTTGGCCGCCGCGGGGGCTCAGCCGCGCTAGGCCGAAACGATGCCAGGCACCGTGGCGTTCACGGAGCGAGGAGCAGGGCAGATGAGAAGCTTGGGACTTGGCCGCTATGCGTCCAGCATCGGCGCTGCTGCGGCATTGCTCGCAGGATGCGGTGGATCGCAGCCGCCGATCGGTGCGTCAAGCGCGATGACGCACGCGCTGGGGGTCGCGCCGGCTCGCACCGTGCATCGCATGAGTGCGTCGTCCTATCAGGTGCTCTACTCGTTCCATGAGGGCCAACTTCACGGAAGGTACCCCGAATCGGCCCTGACCTACGTAAACGGGACACTTTATGGAACGACTTACGGCGGGGGCAACGGATGCGCGGGTGGGTGCGGGACCGTTTACCGTGTGAGCACCACTGGCACGGAGAAAGTCCTGTACAGCTTCCATG
>DATKHY010000004.1 GCA_035544215.1 Candidatus Binatia bacterium
CCTCGCGACGGCCGGAAAGCACAAGCGGCTGATCATCGGCGCAGTCATGCGCAAACTCTTAGTTCTCGCGTACGGCATTCTTCGGTCCGGCATTGCTTTTGACGCGAATTACGCTTGACGCGAAATACGGTATCTATCCCGGCACCTTCGCGCTGGGATAGGAGACAGAGCCCTCCAAAACGAGGCCCCCCTCGCCCGGGCGGCGAGGTGCGTTACAGCTCAAAAACCGTGCCCCTGCCATAAACGCCGCCATAACGCGTCGTCCCTATGAGGCCCATCCCGCTCACGTCACGCAAGCCGGCCTCCGGATGGGCGCCGTCGTATCCGTCGCCGAAGCTGTGGAGCACTGTTTCATGGCCGCCGGGTGTGATGCTGAAGACCGTGCCGAAGCCGTGTTGATTGTAGGAGGAGCCGTACGCGCCGCCGTCCGCTGTCGTGCCGTAAAGCGTGCCGTTCATGTCACGCAAACCGGCCTCAGGACGGACGCCATCGTATCCGTTGCCGAAGCTGTGGAGCACTGTTTCATGGCCGTCGGTCGAGACGTCAAAGACGGTGCCCCCGCGGAATGCACCGCCACTTTCCGTCGTTCCGTAGAGCTTGCCATTCACGTTGATCAAGGGGGCCCGAGGGTATTTTCCGTCTTGGGCGTTGCTAAAGCTGTGCAACACTTTTTCCGTGCCGTCGGCCGCCATGCTGAAGACGGTGCCAAACCTTCCCGCGCCGCCGGCGTATGTCGTGCCGTAGAGCGTGCCGCTGACGTCGATCAACGGCACCATGGGCCAGTAACCGTCTTCGTAATAGCCAAAGCTGTGCAGCACTCGTTCGGTTCCGTCGGTTGTGACGCTGAAGGCGGTGCCACGATCGCGCGCGCCGCCCTCCAGCGTCGTGCCGTAAAGCGTGCCGCTTACGTCGATCAAACTTGCTTCAGGGCGGGTACCATCGGAACCATTGACGCCAAAGTTGTGCAACACTTTTTCGGTTCCGTCGGGTGTAATGCTGAAGACGACGCCGCATCCTCCCACGCAATTACCGCTGCCGCCGAAATATGTCGTGCCGTAGAACGTGCCTTTCACGTCGATCAAGCCTGCCAAGGGCCTCGCGCCGTCGCGGCCCCTGAAGCTGTGGAGCACTGTATCCGTGCCGCCGGAGTAGCTGAAAACGGTACCTGAATTGTCCGCGCCGCCAAACGCTGTCGTACCGTAGATTGGAAGGTCGCCCCGGGAAAGCACACCAGCGGCCGGTTCGGACCCATCGGGGTCCGCGCCGAAGCTGTACAATGACAGGTAAGAGCTCAGCCGGCCAGCCTTGTGGTTGGAAACGATGCTTGGAGCATATTGCAAGCGCGAGAGTCCCGGCGCTTGCGAGCATGCCGTGAGCATGACGAAGCACGCGAATAGCCCGCACCGGTTCAAACTCGGAGTCTTCATCTGCTGTGCTCCTTTCGCAGACGCAAAGGTAGCGCGAAGCTCTTCCGCGCTGAGCTTTGGATTATAGCACCCGCGCCACGATCTCGGAAGCCACTCGACCGATGCCTCCGCGGCCACCTCGCCGATCGGCGCCTCCTCGTCGCTGTACGGCGTTCCGTTGCCAGTGGCGCTCGGCTCTACGTGGCTAAGATCTTTCAAAGTTGAGCGAGGGCTTATAGCTGCAAATCGCGGTGTGTCGAAGGGGCAGCACTCGAGCATTTCGTCCCGCCGCTACGGCGTTAACGCGAAGACCGTTCCGCAGCGGCATCTGTGGCCGCCTTCTACCGTCGTGCCGTACAACGCGCCGTTTACGTTGATCAAGCTCGCGAGCGGGTTCTCCCCGTCGGAGCCGCCAGCGAAGCTGTACAACACCTTCTCCGTGCCGGTCGTCGTAATGCTAAAGACGGTTCCGTATCCGTTCGCACCGCCGGACTTGGTGATGCCGTAAAGCGTACCTTTTGCATTGATCAAGCCCGCAACGGGAAACGTTCCATCCGATCCTCCACCAAAGCTGTGCAGGACTTTCTCCGTGCCGGTCGTCGTCACGCTAAAGACGGTTCCGTGACCGTTCGCGCCGCCAACGTAGGTCGTGCCGTACAGCGTGCCCCTTACGTCGACCAAGCTCGCCTGAGGGGACTCCCCGTCGGAACCGCCAGCGAAGCTGTAAAGCAACTTCTCTGCGCCGGTCGTCGTAATGCTAAAGACGGTTCCGCAACCGAAGCCGCCGCATCCCGGGCCGCCGCCTTCATCCGTTGTGCCGTATAACGCGCCGTTTACGTTGATCAAGCTCGCGAGCGGGCTCCCCCCGTCGGCGTAGCCAGCGAAGCTATACAGCACCTTCTCCGTGCCGGTCGTCGTCACGCTAAAGACGGTTCCGTAACCGTTCGCACCCCCCGCAAAGGTCGTGCCATACAGCGTGCCATTTACGTTGATCAAGCTCGCCCGGGGGGACTGCCCATCGGAGCTGCCGCCGAAGATGTGCAGCACTTTCTCCGTGCCACTCGTCGTAATGCTAAAAACGGTCCCCTGACCGTTCCCGGAGCCTCCAGAGGTCGTGCCGTAGAGCATGCCATTCATGTTGACCAAGCTCGCGTCCGGGTTCTCGCCGTCGGATCCACCACCGAAGCTGTACAGTACCTTCTCTGTGCCGGTTGTCGTAATGCTAAAGACTGTTCCGTATCCGTTCGCGCCCCCGCCATAGGTCGTGTTGTACAACGTGCCGTTCAATTTGATTAAGGCCGCAAACGGGTACGTTCCGTCGCCGGTACGGTGGCGGCGGAAGCGGTACAGCACGCGATATGACAATCCAGGCACCATGCGATGCACGAACCCTGCACGTTGCTGCATCGCGCCCGGCGCGCCGATCGGCAACTGCGATCCGCCGCAGCCTGCCAGCAATGCCGCGTCGAGGCTGATGCTCAGCGCGTAGCGGCCGAAACTTAAAATCCTCACTGCCTTGCTCCTCGCTCCGTGAACGCCACGCAGCCTGGCAACGTTTCGGCTCAGCCGGGCTGAGCCCGTCGGCAGGGCTTCGGCAACGGATACGACGGCGCCCATCCGGAGGCCGGCTTGCGTGACGTGAGCGGGATGGGCCTCATAGGGACGACGCGTTATGGCGGCGTTTATGCCAGGGGCACGGTCTTTGAGCTGTAACGCACCTCGCCGCGATCGAAGCCGGCTTAACCGCTAGGCTTTCCGCATTCAAAACGAGGCCCCCGTCCGCCGGGCGTCTGGCTGCGTTCTCTTTGGATTTGCCATTCAAAATAGAAGTTGGGCGCGCCATGACGTGGCACCCAGCTTCGCTTTTGCTTGACCGGCCCGTTCGATCTTAGGGGACTGCGTTTGGTCCGTCGACGGCGTTATTCGGAAACTCGAGGCCGTTGCCGCTGCCGAGCGTCGTAACGAGGGTATTGGACCTATAGTCGTAGACGAAGACTTCGTTTAGTGACGCGTCCGTCACGAACGCGAGCGCGTTGCCCTTGTTGAGGGTGACGCCGTACGGATCTATGTAACCCGAGCCGAGAGTGCGTGTGATGCTCGAATACGGCGGGTCGATGATGTCAACCGTTTGGATCCGTTGGTCGCAGACGACAAGGTCATTGTTGTTGTCGAGCACCATGCCGCCTCCAGTAAGAAGCGTGACTCCGAGCGTCGTGAACTGACAGCGGGGCGGGTGGCCTCGCATTGTGAGGCCGAAAAACTCGATGATGTTCGTGAGCCCCGACGACGATACTGCGTCGACGAACACATCGCCGCTCGCGTCAACCGCTACGCCTGCGGGGCTGCTGACCGGACACGAGTGCAGCACCGCGTTGACTCCCTGGGCGTACTCATTTACGGAGCTGCCGTGGTAGTCGATTTCGTAGACATTGCCGGCTCCGTCAACGCTCACGCCTAACGGCAGCGTCATGCCAGCGCTATAGGTGAAGCTCGGGCTCGTGCCGCCGGGCGCGTACTCCGTGATGTTGCTGGCGTTCGCGACATAGAGGTTCCCTTTTTTGTCGAGGAAGTCGCCGTGGGGAACAGAGATGCCGTTCGAGATGGAGCCTACGTTCTTGTAGGTCCCGTTCGCTAAGATCTCGACTGTGTTAAAGCCCTCGTCGGTCACATAAAGGTCTTTGAGACCCGGGTACTTGTGATGGTGCCTCGCCGGAACCGCACCGATGCTCAGAAGCGGCCCGGAGTTCGGCGCGATACCGGTCCGCACAAAATCCGACAACGGGCGCGGGCCGCTCTGCGTCATGCCCGAGCCGGGTATCGTCGAGCTCGTTTCCTGCGATCCGGCGCACCCTGCAAGCAAAGCCGCGACGCAAACACTTAGCGCACAGCGGCTTAGATTCAAATGGTTCATCTGCTTTGCTCCTTTCGCAGATGCGTCAGCGGCTCAGAGTTTCTGACGCCGCCCAGCGTTAGCTTAGCACCCAAACCGTGATCTCGGAAGCCGCCTCGGTCCAGGGCTCCGTGGCCACCGCGCCGATCAGCGGGCCTCGTCGCTGTAGAGCCGGCTTTGGTCGAAGCGGCGATGCCGCTAAGGAGAACCTATTTTTAGGACCGCCCCCGCCAAAGAGCACACGGCCGCTGCCATGACAAAGAACCGAAGCAAAGGGTCTCCGTATAGGAAGAACAACAAGGAGTTTGATAGTCGGTCGCATGGCGCAGGCGCCCAAAGGCGCATTCTCAGCCGCAGCTCTTGGGTTAACCCGCCTCGTGGGTCTTTTGAAATCCGTCATTGGCCAGGGTTAGGTCGGCCGGTGAAAGCGCCGATTTTTCGGCCCAAGGCCCCTCTCCAGGCGCTCGGCCGCTACGCGAGTGCTAAATCCTAAGTTAAGAGCAGAATCTACCGACGCCACTGAACCCTTACTTTGCATTTTGCTTGCCCCTATACTTATTTGAGATGGGAACTCAGCGAAGCACCACGGTCCTTTAGTGCGTGAGCCCTCATTGGCAGTACGTCTTCGAGGGAGGGACATTCTGAGCACCTGTGAACTGAACGAGTCCTGTATTACATCGATGGGAGTGATAGTATGCGTTCGAAAACGAGCATCAAACGCGGTCGATTCCTTGCGACGAGCGCGGCGGCGATCGGTGCCGCCGCGGCGAGCTACTCCTCTGCATCGGCGCAAACGGAAGTGGCTGCTACGATGAGCGGCGCGGGCAAGCCTAGCATAGTTTTCTGTCATGGTCTTTGGGCCGACGGCTCGTGCTTTACCAAAGTGATGGGGCCGTTGCAAGCGCAAGGCTACGATTGCATTGCTGCGCAGTACCCCCTCAACACGCCTGAAAACGACGTCACTTTTGCCAAGTGGGCGATGGACGTCGTGAAGGGACCTATCGTGCTTGTTGGACATTCATATGGCGGCACGGTGATCACGGCCGCCGGAACCGGCCCGCGCGTGAAAGCCCTCGTTTATATCAACGCGCTTGCTCCCGATACTGCTGCGGGCGAGACGTCGCAGAGCATACAGCAGAAGTTCCCCACGACCGACGTGCTCAAGCACATCAAAGTCGTCGATGGACGTATCTGGCTGACCAAAGAAGGTCTACAGTATTTTTGCGGCGATCTCTCGGCGACTGAGCAGCAGCTCGTGTGGGCGACACAGGGCGCGCCGGCTGCCAACATCTTCGCGCACGATGCGCCGGGCGTTGCGTGGAAGACCAAACCGAGTTGGTACATTGTCGGAAAGAAGGATCACACCGTCAACCCGGATCTAGAACGTTTTCTTGCGAAACGTATGAAAGCCAAGACGACCGAACTCGATTCGAGTCACGTGCCGATGCTCTCGCAACCAGACCGCGTGGTCGAAGTAATTCTCAGCGCTGCGCAGTCGGTGTAGAAAGTCGGGAAGCACGAGCGCCACTGGCCGCCATCTAAGTCCTCGCGAAAACCAAGAACGACGGCCATTCCTGACCGTCGTTCTTCAATTGGTGAGGCCCCCAGCTAGCACCGTCCGATTGGTGCAGCGGCGCTTCTATTTGTAGGCATGCCCACGTTGAGCGACCACGCGGGCCACAGCAGTATACTGCCGTCGGATCGCGGCGAAGGCGAGTTTCTCGGCGTGGCTTTTCAAGCTTGTTTTGCGCACCTGTGATAGCGCCTGCGCTTGAGTCCTTGCCCGTCTTTGCCGTCGCCGCGAACAGCCGCTCGCGGCGTCAGGTCGACGGCGTGGACCAGGTGCCGCATTAGGTGGAACTTGTCGAAGACGATCTTGTCGGCGGCAGCCGGAACGGCCGCCAACGTCGACCCGATGTCGGGCTACCACATATCCTTAAGTCAATACGTTTGGCTTTCGTACGCGCCCATATCGCAGCCGGTGGTCTCCGTTCCGCCAGGACGCCGCTTGCCGCGCTGGTCGGTCTTCAGAAGCTTCCCAAAGAAGTCACGGCAGCCGCCGGTATTGCCGGCGTCAAGCGCTGGACTGCCCATCTGCAGCGCCATTGTTTGCGTGGGACCTCCGTTCTTGCCAAGCGCGCCGAGCATGGGATTCGTGTTGTTGAGATCCCCTTGACTTCCAAAATTGCATGTACTGTCACTGCTCAGGTTGTAGCCGACGGACGTGATCGTGCCGGCACAGTTCCCGCCGTTTGCGAAGTTCGCGACAATGCTGTTTTTGATGACAACCGAGCTGCCCGCGTTGCTGAGAGCCCCGCCGCCCCCGATGTTCTCCGGGTTATTGCCAAAAGTCGAATTGGCGATCTGGACGGTTCCCCCGTTGCTGTAGATGGCTCCTCCGCTCGTCGTGGCGGCATTCCCGCTGTAGGTACTGTTCGTAACGTTGAGGGCGCCCGCGTAGTTGTAAATCGCTCCGCCTAGGCCTGTGTTGTTCCCGCTTGACGAATTGTTGCTGAAGGTGCTATTCGTGATCGTCAGCGTGCTGCCGTTGCAGATGGCGCCACCGGCGGTGACGTTATTATTAGCATAGTTGGTGTCAAACGTCGAGGTCGTGATCGTCATCGCGCTGCGGGTGTCGATGGCGCCGCAGCTCGCGCTATGTCCGAAGAAATAGGGGCTGTTCCCAAAGAAGCTGGTCTTTCTGATGGACGCCCTCCCGGTGTTGAGGATGGCGCCGCCGGTGAGCGCGGTATTCAAGTAGAAAATGCTGTTGCTGACCGTAAGCGTACCAGCATTGTCGACGCCACCGCCCCCCGAATAGCCGACACCTTTTTCTATAGTGAGATTCGATAGCGTAAGACCGATGCCGGCGCCGACCGTAAAGACATTGCCGCTGTTTGTGCCATCGACGATTGTAGTCGCCGGCTTGGCGCCGTTTAACGTCAAGTTAAACGGGATGCTTAAATTTTCTTGGTAGGTGGCCGCGGCGATCTGAATGGCGTCGCCGGACGCCGCAAGGGAGATCGCATGTCCGATGGTGGCGCAGGCCGTGGATTTCGTCTTGCAGTTATTACCGTCGTCGCCGTGGACTCCGTCGACATACCATGTTGCGTGGACCTCTGCCCGCGAACCTGATTGCAAGCCCTTCGCCTCGGCGACAATCTGCCGATTCGCTTGCATCTGCGGCATCGCTCCGGGCGTGCCAACCAGCGGCTGCGATCCGCCGCAGCCGGCAAGCAATGCTGCGGCGACGCTAATGCTAAACGCATGGGCAAGCTCTGGAATCTTCATCGCTTTCCTCCCCACGCTGCACGAACTCGGCAGCGTTTGGCTGTGTTCGGCACAGCGAGGCTCAGTCCCAGCGAGCAGCCAAGCCGTCACAACCAGCGCCGCCTCGGGGACTCAAACAGTTCCCCTGCTTTACTCCTCTCGCGGATGCTCGCGATCAAAACATAATTGTTCCTGACCATCGATCTGTGTATTTGAAGCCCCTAAGGGCATGGTACGTCCAGGTTCCGCTCCCGGTCGCTTTGGCAAACTTACCGCTGCCGCCGGTAACGCGATACGAATACGAACCTCTAGGGGGGAGCGAGATACTGATCGTATTTAGCGGATGATTTAAACTCTTCAAAGTGACATGCCCGGAAACAAAAAGGCAAGGGTAGCCTATTTTGCCACCGTTGTAACTTATGTGGCCACGCTCCTCGCTCGCACCAAGAAACGACGCCTTACCGGAGCCGTGGAAACGAAAGGAAAAGTGGCCGACGCACCCGCGGGCAAGAGTGACTGTGCCCGAATACCTGCCGTTATGGTAGCGCCCAACTTCATTATTGAATGGCAAATCCTAAAGAGAACGCAGCCCGGCGCTGGGGAGGGGGACCTCTATGCTGGGCGGCTGCGGCCATCCAGAAGTCAGCAAAGGACGGATCTCTTAATCCACCTTTCGAGCTCGGGAGGACGGGAGATATCGCCCACAGCATGCCTAGGCGCAATCATGTCACTTGAGCACATCTTTTATGTCAGCCAGTCGATCGCCGCGGTGGCGGTGATCGCCTCCCTGCTGTATTTGGCGCAGCAGGTGCGTCAAGCCGAGCGTGTTCAGCGCGCGACGATGCAACAGGGACGAGCAGATCGGACCTCCCAAGCCGCTTTGGCAGTTGCGAGCTCTGAGCTCGTGCGCGTTCTCCAAAAAGGTATGGCGGGAGACACGGAGCTAACGCGGGAGGAATTCACTCAATGGATGTGGCTGTGTCGCGCGCTATTTCTCAGTGGCGAGGACTCATTTCTTCAGCATGAGGCTGGGATGCTTTCTGACGCGGCTTTCGATAGCTATGTTGCGGGTGTCAAATTCTATTTCTCGATGCCCGGAATGCGCGCCGCATGGAAGCTATCGGAGAGTCAATTTGGCAGTGACTTTCGCTCCTTCGGTAGTGCGATGCTGGCTCAGACCAAGGCAACATCGCAAAACGCCGACGCATATGCTGCATGGCGAAACCTGCTGGCAGCAGAACTTGGAACCGCCGAATAAGACGTAACGCCTTTCAAAACGAGGCCCCCCGGCGGGGGCTGGCGAGGCCTTCAGGACCGATACTGAACGTCACCCACTTTCTCGCAACGCTGGTCCTCTTCAGCGGTCACAGGTCGTGAGCGTTCTCCTAAGAGCACTGATTCGCAGCGCATGTAGCGATCAAAGCCAGGGGCGTTGAAGGCAAAAAGAAGCGACAGCGGCTTCTTTACGCTGGGCTGCACCGATACCCACGTATCTCTGGGAATGAAGACCATTGTCCCTGGACGTGCATCGCCCTCGAGAGAACCCACATGGACATGCGCGCTTCCAGAAAGGATGTACAATACTTCGTCTTCGTGTAGATGCCGATGGTAAGGAATTCCAGCCCCAGCTGGAAGGGTCTCCGTTCCGAACCAAAAATCTGGCGAGCCGCCATGTTTGCTGTCAACCTTGATAATGAAGGGTGTCGACTCATCGAATTTTTGTTCAGCAAGCGATTCCGAAACAAGGGGTCGCCAAACGCGAATCTCGCCCTGATCTTGCGCAAGGATGAGCGGATGCTCGGTGGTTGGAGCGCTTGCCACTAGCTCGGATGCCGACGGCTTGCCAAACGCAAACAAACCAAGAAAGATCAAGACGGCGATCATCAGTCTCTTCATCTTCTTTCTCCTTGAGTGCGTCGTTCGCGCGGCTGTTGGCCTTCCCCGCACGCCGCTTTGCGCGAGAATCGTAGCGCTCAGCCCGCGATCTCCAAAGCCTCCTCGGCCCACAGCTCCGCGGCCCCCTCGCCGATCGGCGGATCCTCATCGCTAAGCAACTGACTTCGATCGAAGCCGCAGGCGCAAATGCGCCGTCTTCGCTGCTATTTATCCATGCGGTGATCGCAAACTTCGAAGCGATTGCCCAAGGGGTCTTCGAAGAAAACTGCGTAGAACGTTGGGTGGTGCTGGTCGAAGTATTGGGGACCTTCAATATTTTGACCACCATGCGCCCGAACGACGCTTGCGACTTCGTCAACAAAGGCAGTGCTTGGGGCGGCGAAGGCAATACGCGTTGCTGTCGGGCGCGTGCCGGGATCGGCAAAAATATTGAAGAAATCCGCCCGGATGCCGCCGTAGCGCCGAGTATAGCCGTAACGCACGACTCGTGGGGTCGTTGGTTCGGTACCAAAGAGCGCCATGAGGGCATCGTAGAACGGACGCACGGCATCTGGATCGCTAACCCGCAGATCGATGTGACTGAACAGCGGAAATGGATACGTTTCAAAATAGCGCAAGCGCGCTTCGCGTTTGCGTTCACCAAACTACGCGCGCGCCTTTCGATGGGCTTGGCTCGGTACCAGCCTACAGTTTAATCTTAGCGCCCGCGCCTCGATCTCGGAAGCCACCTCGGCCGACGGCTCTGCGGCCACCTCGCCCATAGACGAGGCCCCTCCCCGGCAGGGGGGCGAGGCGCGGTCCGGTCGTTGCGATAACGGCCTCGCGGTCCCTTGGTCCCTCTTCTCGTCGCGTTAAAATAGCCAACCCCCGCACGGTAGCGCATAACGAAGAAGGCTTGGCCTTAAGGATAGCTGCTCAAACCTTCGAACGAAATATAAGGCTGCGCTACCGAAAGTCGAGATGAGCCTCATCGGCTGCGCGTTGCAAGGTACACCTCTTCGATCGGCGTTCAGCTAGGAGAATAAGTATGGACAAAAATACAAAGATTTCACGTCGCGACATAATCCGAAAACTGGTGGCCGTCTCGGCCGCAATCGGCGCGTTCGTGAAGCTGAGGGCGCGGGCACAAGGCGCTCCGACCCCACCAGCAGCTCCGACCGTTGACCAGAAGACAGCGGACTACGTGTCGCACCCCGTGTTCGGAAACGAATGCTCCTGGTGCATCCACTTCGTTTCGCCGAGTTCTTGTCAGATCGTGAACGGCACAATCTCGCCCCACGGCCATTGCAAGTTCTTCTCAACGACGGTGCCATAGCGCAGTAGCAATCTTAGCTTTGCTGTTTTATGAGTGCGATGCCTAGGATGCGCTGGTCGGATGAGCTGTCTCTTCCCATTTCGTGACGTTCACGCCCATCACGAGGAGCCAGAGCGTTAGGGATATTTCACCGATGCCGTCCAGCGCTAGCAGCGCAAAGTTTAGCACATCCGGCAGCGCGGGCCAGAGAAAGATCGCGAAGCTATTGGTCAAAAAAGCCAGCCCGGCTACCCCAATCAAAACGCCCAACGCGCGCGGAAGGAACGTCGATCGGAAGATGAGGTAGCCGAGTAGCGCTTCGTAGAATCCGAAAAAGACCAGGGCGATCAGGTAGGCCTGATTGTGGAGCTTCAGTGCGAGTAAGGCCATCGCTTGCAACTCGTCGACGTTGTAGGGCGCTAAGTAGTGAGCGCCTTTCAACAACAGCAACGGAGCGAAATGTCCGAGTGCAGACACTCCTCCAATAGCAATCCCAACGAGGCTAAAAAACGCGGCGAGAAGGGAAAGGCTCCTGTTCACCGGTTTGAGCAGTTCATACAACAGAAGCGTCACGACAAGATATGCAGCGCCTGCGACGATGTCCGCGGCGAAACCCAAGCGATACAATCCCTCCGAGGCCAAGATGTTGCGCGCCGTAGCCGCAGCGTCGCCGGAAACGATGACTTTCCCTCGGACGCCGATCTCTGCAAAGCCGCCGGCCAAGGACGTGATCAAGTAGAAGAGGCCGGCGAGCCTTGCCGTACGGCGCGGCCGCGCCTCCGCGCTTCGGTGCTCCACGCTTGCTGTACCGATCCCGGAAAGTCGTTGTTTCGGCTGGGTGATGTCGAAAAGTGCCTGATCGGCTCGGTTCAAGCCCTCGGCCGCAGCCCGGAAGGTGGGCCTCGGCGTGCCGAGCCTCCGACCCGCTGTCGTCCAGCGCTGAGCCACGGCCGGCCTCGCAGCCTGGCGCCGGCGCAGGGCTGCCAAAGTCGTGGTAACTTAACTGGAGTGGGCAGACAGGTAAGTATCGTGCTTTACGTGGTGGCGATGGCGGCCATCATAGTTGGCGTGGATTTCATGTTCTTCAGAAACCGATTCTGGGAACGGCTGATAATGAATATTGGGATCGTCTTGGTGTTCGCGGTGTTCTACTTGAGATTCCTGAGGCGTCCTTGAACGAGGGGCGCCTCGCCGTCGCGATCCCGGAAGCCGCCTTCGCGCCGGTCACACCTCGCTACGTTTGGGCGTTGCCTTTTCCATGAAAACAGCGTCGTACGGCCGGATCGTTTTCGGCGCGTCGGCGGTGCTGTTTGGCGTCATCGCGCTGATGTGGCACGACCCCGACACGTGGCAGAGCCTGAGCAGCTTCTGGAAACTGCCCGCCGGCAACATCGTCGGGGGCGTTCTCATGATCGCTCTAATCGCCGGCAGTATCTTACTGGTGTTCCCGCGGGGCGCGCGCCCCGCGTCGATCGTCCTCGTCGTCGTGTACGCGCTCTTCTCACTGGCCTGTGTTCCCGGCATCGTCGCCGCGCCGCGCGTCTTCGGGCAGTATGACGGGTTCTTCGAGCAGTTCTCCTTGTTGAGCGGTGCGGTCGCCGTATACGCTGCGACTGCGGGCAGTGGGGTGCAGGAAACGCTGAGCCGGGCGGCGCGGCTCGGGTTCGGCTTAAGCGTGATCTCGTTCACGCTGGCTCAGATCGTCTACCTTCGCGTGACCGCCGATCTGGTTCCGACGTGGATACCGCCGAATCAGATGTTCTGGGCGATCCTCACCACGATCGCGTTCGCACTCGCGGCGATCGCCATCCTCATCAACGTTCGGGCCCGCCTGGCGCTCCGTCTGCTGACCCTGATGCTGGCGCTCTTCGGCCTATTGGTCTGGGTCCCACGCTTAATCGCTCATCCCGAGGCGCATGGGAACTGGTCCGAGTTCGCGCTGAACTTCCTGATTACGGGCGCCGCCTGGATCGTGGCTGAATCTACGGCGACCGCCAGCGTTTGAAGAGCTCGTTGGCGATGCCGAACTGGTCGAGCGCCTTGCCGACCGTGTGCGCGATGATGTCGTCGACGCTCTGCGGGTTGGCGTACATCGCCGGCACCGGCGGCAGGATCACCGCGCCGATCTCCGCCAGCCGCGCGAGCGTGCGCAGGTGGCCGAGGTGCAGCGGCGTCTCGCGAATCACGAGCACCAGCCGGCGCTTCTCCTTTAGGCAGACGTCGGCAGCGCGGACCAGCAGGTTCGAGTTCATCGAGTAGGCGATCGCGCTCGCGCTCTTCATCGAGCACGGAATCACCAGCATGCCGTCGGTGAGAAACGAGCCGCTCGAGATTGCCGCCGCGAGATCGTCGTCGCGATGCGCGACGTCGGCGAGGCCCTCGAAGTCTTCGGCGGTCATCTCGGTCTCGAGCTCGATCGTCCGGCGAGCGGCCGAGGTGAGCACCAAGTGCGTCTCGATGCCGCCGATCGCGCGCAGAGCCTGGAGCACCATGTAACCGTAAAGGCTACCGCTGGCACCGCTAATGCCGATAATGATGCGCCGCATCGGAAGGCCGTTATACGTTGGCTGCAGGGGCGCCTGGTGGAACCTGTAACTTCAGATCGTGGCGCCGCCTGAGTCCACGCTGCTCCGTTCCTTCGTCGCCGATGCCGTCGATTGGCACCGCGACGGCGAAGAGGAATCCCTGCTCCGTCTCATTCGTTCGCCGCGCTCCGGCGTGGGTCACGACGTTGCAGCCGCATATGCGACGCTCGCTCGGCGAACCGGCGCGCTGCTCGACGCGATCGACGCAGGGAGGCTGGCGCTGCCGCCGGCGGAGCGCGACGACGTGCTGCGGTTCGCCCAGCGCGCGCGCCGCGTTCGCGCGATCCCGCACGACGTCGACCTGGAGCGCCTGCGCGCGCTGATCGCGGAAGCGTTCGAGGTGTCGCCGGTCGCGGCGACGCCGCGCGTGGACGCCTGCGTTAGCGACGACGGCGAGATCGAGCTCGCGCAGGCGCCCCCGCTCGAGACTGCTGCCGGCGTGCAGCCGTGGCAGCGCCACTTCAGCGCCTCGGCGCTCAACGCGTACGCCGAGTGCCCGCGCAAGTGGTTCTACCGCTACGCCTGCGCGGCCGTCGAGGACCCCGGTTCGGCGGCGTCCGCGTACGGCAGCGCGCTGCATCTCGCGCTCGAGGACTTTCACGCCGATTTCCCGCGACCGGCGGCGCGCGACGACGCCGCGATGCGCCGCCGCATACGCGAATGCGTCACATGGGCTTTTGAGCGCAACCGGGACGGCTTCGAGACGGCGGTGGAGTTCGAGCTCCAAGTGCGCCGCGCGCATAGGACGGCGCAGCGCTACGTCGATTGGCTTCTCGTGCAAGAGCGGGAGGCGCCGTTCGAGGTGCTCGGTCGCGAGGTCGCCGCCAACCTCGATCTGGAGGGACGAGCCTTCGTCGGCTTCATCGACCGGCTCGACCGCGATGACCGCTCCGGCGGCATCGGCGTCGTGGATTACAAGACGGGAAGCATCGCCCTGAGCGCGGCGGAGTATTGCGACAAGGTCCGCCGCTTTCGCGACTTTCAGCTGCCGTTCTATTACTGGGCGCGCGCCGCCGCCGGCGATCGCGTCACGAAGCTCGTCCTCATACCGCTGCGCGACGCGCTGCTCGACGTGCGGCCGATCGTCCTCGACGTCGCCGATCGGACGCCGGCCTCTTCGCGCAACAGCGGATCGGCTCGCGGCTCAATCGGCGTCGACGAGCTCGAGCGCTCGCGTGCGAAGATGATCGAGTTGAGCGACCGGCTCTCTTCGGGCGAGATTCGCGAGTTCGAGGTCGCAACGGATCCCGCGGCGTGCACTTTCTGCAACTACGCGACCGCGTGCGCGCGGCGCCCGCCGCCGGAGGGCAGGCGCTTCGGAAGTTGATCGAAACGAGCATCGACGCGTGCGTCGCCATCGTCGGCGCGCCCGGGAGCGGTAAGACCACCGCGCTGCTCGAACGCGTGGAGCGCGCGCGAGCCGAGTTTCCGGGCGCGGACCCGCTGCACGTCGACGCCACGCACGGCCTCGACGCATACGCCGTGTCGCTGCTCGCCGCCGAAGGCGTGCACGTGACGCTCGTCGACGACGTCGACGCGGAGCTGCAGTTCGCGGCCGCGTGCGCCCCGCTCTTCGCGCTGGAATGGCCGGAGTTCGCGCACGACCAGCTGGATCCCGAAGTGCCCGGACTGCGCTCGCCCGAGCGCTTTCTCGCATCGGCATTTCGTCTGATACGGCGGTTGCGAGACGCGGGAGTGACGCCGGGCGAATTTCTCGCGGCGGCGCAGACCGGCGCGACGAACTTCTACGCGAAGCCGCCGAACTTCGCCGATCCGTCGCTGCTCTCGGCGACGAAGAGCGCGTACCACGACTCGCTGGACGTCGACCATCGCGAACTCGATCGCCAACGCAGGCGCGAGCTCGACCTCGCCAAGATCCTGGCGCGACTCTACGAGGCGTACGTGGAACTCGTAGAGACCACCGGCAGGATGACGGGGCGCGACGCAGCCATAGCGGCCGCGCGCCGCCTGCGCTCAGACGCCGCGCTAGGCGCGCGCCTCCGCGATCGCCACCGCGTCGCGTTCGTCGACGAGGCACAGGACTTGACCAACGCGCAGCTCGGCCTGCTCGCCGCAATCTTCGGCGAGGAGCTGTCGGGGGTAACGCTCTGCGGCGATCCTGCGGCGGCGATCTCGCCCGTGCGTATGACGCAACCTGAGCGGACCTTCGCACGAGCGACTTCGCGCGTCGAGCTCCAGCCGCGCAACAGCTTGCCGAGATTGGAATGCGCCCGGCCCGCGACGCCCCTCGAGGAGGCCGGGCTGATCGCCGACCGCGTCGCCGCGTGGCTCGCCGAAGGCGTCGCACCGAGCCGGATCGCGGTGCTCTTCCGGTCGGTACGCAACGTGCAGCTCTACGAGGCCGTGTTGCTCGACCGCGGAGTGCCCGCCGTCGTCACCGGCGATGCGAACATCTTCGAGGACCGGCGCGTTCTCGACGCGCTCGCGCTGCTCTGGAACGTCCACGATCCCTTCCGTCACGACTGGCTGCTGCGAACGCTGTCGAATCCGGCCGTCGGCCTCTCCGACGCATCGCTCGCGATCTTGTGCGGCGAGCCCGCCGACCCGCAGCGGCAGCTGTTCGCGTTCGAGGACGAGCCGGCGCCCACGCTGCGCCCGGGACGATGGGACGCCAAACGCGATCTGCGGCTTGGCTGGAACGTGATCCGCGGCGAGCGCGATGACGCGTTGAAAGCGGACGCCGCCAAGCGCGTCCAACGCTTTCGGCAGATGCGCGAGGGTTGGTTGCAACGCGGCGACGGCGAGGCATTCGAGACGTTCGCGCGCGCTGTGTGGCGCCAGGGCCTCGCGCGGGAGGGAGAGCCCGGCTCCGCGCGCGCCGTCGCGCAGCAGGCGGTTCTTCGGCGTCTGCTCGCGCGACTGAACGCGTTCGTCGAGCGAAGTCGCGGCGCGTCGCTCGAGGACGTGCTCCGGTACGCGGAGCAGCGAATGGAGAGCGACCTGGAGGCGTGCGCGCCACCCGTCGGTGGAGAGGAGTTCGTGCAGCTGTGCAGCGTCGAGGCCGCGCACGGACTGCACTTCGAGCGCATCGTCGTCGCCAACGTTCGCCCCGGCGCGTTTCCCCTGTGGTACTCGCCCGAAGCATTTCTCTTCAGTCCCAGGCTGGGCGTAATCCCGAAGGAGAACTCGGGTGGCGCGCGAGCAGCGCGAACGGCCAAGTTCAGCTACTACACGTTTGCCGCCAAGACGGCCCGCAGCTACTATGACGCTGAGCGCCGCGCCTTCGACTACGCGCTGCGGCGCGCCGGAGACAGCGCCCTAGTCACGGCTTCCGGCACCCCGACGCGCGGCCGCAGCGCGCCGGAGCTTCTCGAAGAACTTCGGCAGTGAAGCTGCGCACGATTCCCGAGAAGGCGTACGCGCGCGACGTGCTGCCGCTCACCGCGCCGCTATGGGCGGGGCGCCGGAGCTTCGAACAATACGTCGCGCAGACGCACGAGCTCGCGACGAGCGCGTACGGCCGGCGCCACTATCGAACGGTCGGCCTCTACGACGGACGCCGGCTAGTCGCGTCGTTCAAGCGCTACGAGCGTGCGATGCGCGACGGGTCGCGCGTCTTGCGCGCCATCGGCTTCGGCGCGGTGTTTACGCCAGGTGAGCTCCGCGGGCGCGGGTATGCGAGCTTCATGCTCGCGTCCGCCCTCGACGCCGGGCGCAACGACGGCTACGACGTCGCGTACCTCTTCTCCGATATCCGTCCGGAATTCTATGCGGCGGTAGGCTTCTGCTCGCTGTGGTCGCGCAACCTGACGCTGCGGGCGGACGCTTTGCCCTCCGCGCGCCTGCAGGTCACTTCGCTCGAGCGCGCCGACATCGCCGCCGTACGGCGCTGCTTCGAGCGCGCCGAGCAGCGACGCGGCAGCGCTTTCCTACGCGACGAAGCGCTGTGGCGCTGGATCGCGACGCGCATTGCCCACGGCTCCGAACACCGGCTCGGCCACGCGACGAATCTCGCGGTGCGGCGCGGGCGCAGCGTCTGCGCGTACGTGTTCGGCGCGCGCGTGCCGGAGCGCGACGCCTACGTGTTCGACGAGTTCGGCTTCTCCGACGACACGGGGGCTGCGATCCTCCCCGCGTTGCTCCGCGCGGCGGCCGGCGACCTGCGGCGCGTCGTCGGATGGCTTCCGCCCGACGGTGCGCGCCAAGCGTTGCCGAAAGGCACGACGCGCAAGCGCAACGGGGCGACGCTGATGATGGCTCCGCTGAGCGGAAGCGGCGAGCGCCTGATCGAGACGCTTTCGTGTAGCGCAAACGCAGACTTCCCCTGGGCGACCGATCACGTCTGAACTGAAGTTCAGAATAGTTAAAATTAATTCAGAATAATTAATTTCAGACATTCTTCACGTCCGGTCGCTAACGTGCGTCGAATGAAAGCGACACATGTATTCATGACCGCAATCACTACGACATTGATCGCGAGCGGCTGCAGCCGGAGCGGAGGCGGCGTGCCGAACGCGCTGCCCGCAGCGATCCCGCAAACGTCGCTCGCGCAGGACGACGGCGCGATTGATCTCGCGGCAGGCGTTTCGATACTGAAGCAGCTTCACAAACAGGTCGTCATCGGCTCGACGGTCGATCCGGCGAACGGCGCGCAGAACCCTTACGGTTTGACGGTCGCGGCGGTCACCGCCGGCAAGTTCAAGGCGGGCGACCTCGTCGTCTGCGACTTCAACGCAAAGTCCAACGTGCAGGGAACGGGGCGGTCGATCGTCGCCCTTCATCCGGACCCGGGCTCCAAGCCCTTGCACGTCTCTTCGGATAAGACGCTCCTCGGCTGCGACGCGCTCGCGCTAGGCAGCGACGACACGATCTGGGCGGCCTCGATGGTCGCGAACGACAACCCGGTACTCGACGTCACCGGCAAGCTTATTACCAACATCTCCGGCAAGCCGTTCGCGCAGCCGTGGGGCCAGATCTTCGCCGCGCCCAAGAAGGGCGCGCCGGCGTTCTACGAGACCAACGCGCACACCGGGACCGTCGTGCGCATCAATCTGGGTTCGAAGTTCACGTACGACGTAATCGCCACGGGATTTCCCGTCAATCGCGGAAAGCCGGGAACGGCGCTCGCGCCGTCCGGCCTCGCATACGACCCCAAGGTCGACACGCTCTACTTCGCGGACGGAATGAACAACACGGTCGTGGCGTTCAAGAACGTCACGAAGATTCCGAAGGGCGGCATCAAGGCCGGCAGCAACGGCATGAAGTTCAGCGGACCATCGGCCAAGGACGCGCGGATCGTCTTCGCGGGTGCTCCGCTCAACGGCCCGATCAGCACGGCGCTGCTGCCGAACGGCAACCTCGTGGCGGGCAACACGCTCGATCCCACCGGCAAGAACCTCTTGATCGAGCTGTCCGCCGCGGGTAAGGTCCTCGACGTGCGCAACGTCGACAAGGGCGCCGCAGGAGCCATATTCGGGCTCGTCGCCACGGGCGCGAACGCCGCGGACGCGAAGGTCTACTTCAACGACGACAACGACAACAACGTTCAGGTGCTCGAGCGGTAAGCCACGCGCGCGCGCAGGTTCGCGATGCTCTTGCGGGCGGCAATGAGGTTTGGATGGTCTGGGCCGAGCGTTCTCTCGCGAATTGAAAGGGTCCGCGCGTAGAGCGACTCGGCCTCCTTAAATCGCTGCTGAGCCTCGTACAACGCCGCCAGGTCGCTCACCGCCGCCGCGACCTCCGCGTGGTCGAGCCCGTAGACTTTTTCGCGGATCCGCACGTCGCGTGTTCGCAGTGCCTCCGCCTCTTCGAATCGCGCTTGCGCCTCGTTCACCTGCGCGAGGCTGTTGAGCGCCACCGCGACGTCCTGGTGGTCTAGGCCCAGGGCTTTTTCGCGGAGGCGCAGTGCACGCTCGAGCAGTGTGCGCGCCTCTTCGTAGCGCCCAAGGCGCAAGTGCAGGAGCGCGAGGTTGTTAAGCACGTGACCGACGTCGGGATGATTCGTGCCCACCGCCTTCTCCATGATCGCGAGCGCGCGCTCGATCAGCAGCACGACCTCCTCGTACCGCTCTTGCCGGTAGTAAATTTTTCCGAGGTTGTTGAGGCTGAGCGCGACATCGGGATGATCCGGCCCCAGCGCCTTCTCGCGAATCGCTAGGGCGCGCAGCTGCAGCCTTTCGGACTCTGCGTACCGGCCACGCCAGTCGTAAAAATAAGCGAGATCGCTCACGGTCGCGGCGACCTCGGGATGGTCGGTGCCGAGCAGCCTCTCTTGAATCGCCAGCGCACGCAGATAGAGCGGCTCCTCTTCCTCGTAGCGGCCGAGCCGGTGACACACCGTCGCGATGTCGCTGAGGGTTGTCGCGACGGCACGATGCTCCGGTCCGAGCACGGCCTCGCGTATCGCCAGGGCGCTCGTGATTAGCGGCTCCGCCTCTGCATGGCGGCCCTCATGAGTGTAGACGATCGCGAGCTCGTGCAACGCTGCCGCCACGTCGGCATTCTGAGGGCCGAGCAGCCTCTCGAGCGTCGTGAGGGCGGGCAGCAGCAGCGCCTCGGCCCCGCCGTATTCGCCGCGCTGCCGCAAGTAGATGCCACAGCGTAACGACAGCCGCGCCGCCGGAAGAAATGCATCATCGCCAAGCGCGCTCAGCGCTGCGCGCGCGTGCGGCAGCAGTCGTTCGCAGTGCGGCCACGTCTCCAGCGTCGGTTCCGGTAAGGCCAACTCGGCGGCCGCCGCCGCGTAACGCGTCCATGCGCCCCCCTCGCTGGAAGCGACGTCGCGCGCGGCGAGCTGCACGAGCCGGTGAATGCTATGCGACTGCGACGCCGGCGCGTACGCGAGCAGCGAGAGGCGGTCCAGCACACCCAGCGCCTCGTTGCGGCGCAGTTCGTCGGTGACGAGCGGTTGCAGCGCATGCGGATAGCGGTCCGCGGGCTGCTCGAAGAGCTCGCTCGGAATCGCGTCGGGGGCGAACGCCGCGGCGAAGCACAACAGGTCCGCGGCGCCGGCCACCTCGTGCTCCGCCTGGGCGATCGCAGTGCTGAACGTCGCGAAGACCGACTGCGGATATTCGGAGTGCTGCGGCGCGTTCTTGAGATAATCGTTGACGCGCTGCAGGTAGCGCTGTGCCGACACCATGCGTCTGCCGCGCAGTGCCGCGGCGGCGTGCGCCAGCGCGAGAGGGAGCCCGCCGAGGGTTTCGGCGATGGCTCGCGCGTCGTCGCCGGTAAGGTCGGCGCGCGCGCTCTCGCTGCGCACGAATTCGGCCGCGACGTCGAGCGGCCACACGTTCAGCGCGATCGGGGTCACGTCGGCACTCCACGACGTGTTGCGCGACGTCACGAGCACGCACGCGCCGGCGCGCGGCCGCCACGCGCGCAGGATACGCTCGTCTTCGAGGTTGTCGAAGATCAAGAGTGCGGGCTTGGAGAGGCTGCCGAGCACGGTGCGCACTACCTGATGCGCCGCCGCGCGGCGATCCGCGTGCCGGTCGAGCCCGCGGACGAAGATCGCGCCCAGGCGCAGCAGGCCCTCGACCAGCGCGTCCTCCGTCTGCGCGTTGAGCCACCAGATGACCGAGTACGCGTCGCGATTGCGCCACGCGTACTCGCGCGCGAGCGAAGACTTGCCGAGTCCTCCCAGGCCGCAGAGCGCGGCGATGCCGCGGTCCCTCGTGAGTGCGCGCTCGAGAGCGGTCAGCTCCGCCTCGCGTCCGCTGAAGCTCGAAACGGGGCGGATCGCCTCGCCGTCGACGATCGTGCGCGGAGCGCGCCAATAGGGCCCCGCCGGCGCGGATTCGCGCCGCTCCTCGCGCACAGAGTCGAGCACGATGTCTCGCAGTAAGGGACGGTTATCGCGCACGGGGACAATATCCCAATACGCGAGGCCGCTGAGCAGCCCGGGCGGCTCACACTCGGCAACGCGCAACAAAATCAGCCGTGACTTGATGTTGAGCGGATCGCGGGCGATCGCGTTCTGCCATTCCGCCTGGCAGCGATCGCTGCGCAGATAATCGGGCGAAAGCAGCGCCACGACGCGCGCGCCCTCGGCGAGCGCCGAGTGCACGTCTGTCACGAGCACCGCGTAGCCCGCCTCGCCCAGTATCTCGCCGACGACGGCGGCAACGTCGGCGTCGGCGCCCGTCCGGCTGAGGAAGAGCGCCTGCGCCGAATTTTCGCTCATCAAACGCGTGGGACGTTGACCGGGCGCGAGCGGTGCAGGTTCAGCCACGCGACGTCCTCGCGGATCGCTTCGTCTCCCAGCGAGATGAGGATCGCCCGCGCCTGCGCCGCGTCGGCGGGCTCGAGCGCCGGTTTCTCGAGCAGCGGCGCGATGCGGTTAGCCGCGTAGCCGAACAGCGCGGCCATGAGCTCGTAGTGCCGCGCGTGCTCGCTCCACCCTCGCTTGTCCGCGAAGTTGTGGACCAGTGCGGCCGTGACCGCGAGCAGCGTGGCTCCCAGCAGCACGGGGTTCGCGATCGTACCGAAATATCTCCACGAAGACGCGAGCGTGAACGCGATCGAGAGCGCGACGCAGACCGTCACGACCCTCGACGCGCCGCGCTCGCGCAGACGCTCGCGCCGGCCGGCAACCTGTGTGAAGTACCGCTGCTGATCCAGGATCCAGCCTTCCTGGACCGTCTTCAGATCCTGCGCGGACGCGCGGTGCGCGGACGGCGCTTCCGGATCGAACGGCTCGGTGACCGCCTTGAGCGCAACGGCCACCCAGTCGATCTTCGTGCGCTCCGTTTCGGCAAACCGCGCCGCGACGGAGCGCTCGATGCCGGCGAGGCGCCAGTACTCCCACGTGCGCAGCGTCTGCTCGAGCGCGCGATAGTCTTGATAGCGCAGCTGCCAGTCGCCGCGACGCGATATGAGGTACGGCACGAACGCCGCGGCGGTGAAGAGCACGTACGCGGCGAGAAGCGCGAACGGGTGACTCGGAAAGATCGTGTAGGCGTTGAACGCGACGACCGCCATGAAGACCAGTGCCGAGATCGCGAACAGCGAGCGCGTCGTGCGGAGCTGATAGCCGTTCGCCAGGCCCTCGACCCGCCGCCGCAGCGTGAGCCCGCGGACGCGACTCGCAAACGGCCCGCGCGTGGCGTCGCAATTGAACGTGTCGAGATCGTACTTTGCGCGCTCGAAGGCGGAGGCCGGATCGATAAGCGCCGAGCGTGGATAGAGCACGCGCACATCGTAGGGGCCGGCGTTGGCGCCTCCGGGCGCGCGGGGAGTGACGATGTGAAGGACCGGCCCGCAGACCGATGGATCGTATGCGCGCTCCTCGGGGACGTACGGCGTCGGAATGCCGTCGAGCCGGAACCTGACGATCTCGGCCGTGCCGCCGACCTTGGTCGAATCCTCGCCGTCCCACAGCGCAATCAGCTCGAAGGAGCGTCGCGCGATGTACGCGCCGCAGTTGGCGTAGAGCGTGCGCCGGTCCGCGAGGATCTCGGGATCCGCCGCCGGCACGACGAACGATGCGATGGCTCGCCTGTGCAGCGCGCGGAACTCTGCAAGCGATTCCGGCGTTACGAAGTCCTTTTCGTACTCCTCGGGCTCCATCGGGAGCGGAACGACGAGGTCGAATCCCGCGTCGAGCGCCTCGCGCGCGACCAGCCGATCCGCGCCTTCCGCGAGCGCGGACAGCAACGTGATCGGCGTCGACGGATAGCGCGAGCGAAAGCCGTCGAGCAGGCCGCGCACGGCGTGGCGCAGCTCGTCCGGCGGATCGGGCAGCCGGCGATGGCCGACGACGCCTAGCAGCAGCGGGACGGGTCCGAACTCGACGTCGCGCTCCATCTAAAACAGACTCGTCTGCAAGGCGTCGCCTTCCGTGAGCGACGCGACGCGCGTTCCCAGCAAGCGCACCGGAGTCCCTTGGAGACCGGCGCGGCGGAGGCAGTGCACGGCCGTGCGGAAGATGCGGCGCGCCTCGCGCGTGGGCTCGGTCAGATGCGCCTGGCGGCCCACAGTCGTAAAATCCGCGCGCCGGATCTTCACGCCGACGGTCGCGCACACCGTGTGCGCGCGCTCGAGCGCCTCTGCGAGCTCAAGCGCCTGCGCGCGCAGCACCTCGACGAGCTGACGCTCGTCGCGCACGTCGTACTCGAACGTCTCCTCCGTCGAGATTGACTTCGTCTCGCGCTCCGACTCCACGCCACGCCGGTCGATGCCGTGCGCGAGATCGCGCACCTCTTGCCACCAGGATCCGAACAGCTCGCGCATGCGCGCGTCGTCGAGAGCGGCGAGCTCGCCGATTGTCGTGATGCCGAAGACGCTCAACCGAGCTTGGGTTTTCGGCCCAATCCCCCAGAGTCTGCCGACGGGAAGCGGCGCGAGAAATGCGGCCTCGTCGCCAGGCGCGACGGCGAGCAGCCCGTCGGGCTTGCACGAGTCCGACGCGATCTTCGCGATCATCTTCCCGGTCGCCACGCCCGCGCTGACGGTTAGCCGCGTCCGGGCGAAGACCTCGCCGCGGATTTGCGCCGCGCTCGCGCGCGCCTCGTCGAGCGTCGTGGCGTCGATCGCCACGAAGGCCTCATCCATGGAGAGGCCCTCGACGGCGCGGCCCTCGCCCTCGAAGATCGCGAAGATCTCGCGCGATACCGCGCGGTATTTCTGCATTTCGGGCGGGACGACGATTAGGTCTGGACACGCCTGGAGCGCCTTGTACAGCGGGATCGCGGAACGCACTCCGTAGGGACGCGCCTCGTAGGACGCCGTCAAGACGACGGCACGCCGGCTGCGGCCGGCGACCGCGACGGGCTTGCCGCGCAGCTCCGGATTGTCGCGCACGGCCACGCTCGCGTAGAACGCGTCGACGTCAAAGTGTGCGACGAACCTATTGTTGCCGTTCACGCTGGCGGCGGCGCTGCGCCTTGGCTTGATTGCCGCACGTTGCCATGCTGCACCACGCGCGTGACGCGTTCTTCGTTCGGTCGTAATAAGCGAAGCGGCAGGACGCCTTGCGACAGGCGCGCAGGCGATTCCAGGTTCCAAGTAGCTGCGACTCGTAGACGGTCGCCAACAGCGAGGCGATCGGCCCCTTGTCTTCGGGCGATAACTCGAGGCCGCGGTCCGGGCTCACGGCGAGGCTGAGGCGCGTGCTCGCCAGGAAGGGTCGCAGGCGCTCCCACGCGTTCGGCGCATCGCCCTCGCCGTTGTTGGCGAAAAGCAGATCGCGCAGAAGCTCGCGGAAGTCGCGCAGGAGCTGCAGGTGACCCTCGTCCTTGGGCGGAGCTAGCCCGTGGCTTAAGCACCAGGCGCGTGCCTCCTCGAGCGTGCCCAACTCGTCCGGGCCATTCGGAAGCTCGACCGTGTTAACGAAGCGCCGCACCAGCTCGAGCCCGCCGGGAGCCAGATCGGCAACCGCGCTCATCGGCTCCACCGAAGCGCCGGCCCCTTCACCGCCAAAATCGGTTGACAAGTTACTGTCACCTCTATATAATGATTGAAGGTTACCCGTTCGTCAAGAGGTTTAACAATGTTCCGCGACCCGATTCGTACCGCCCCGTTCGTCTCCGACATCAGCGACGTCGATCTTCGCCTGAAGATCCAGCGCGCCGATTCCGCTCTCTTCGTAGAGTCTAACTTCCGTCTCCCGCACCTGCGGGTCATGTAACCCCTTTCTGGATGGCCAGGATGGTTTGCATGTTGCGCAGGTCGTCTTCGTCAGTTCCGGGCGTCTCCAAGATCGCCGTCTTGTCCCGCAGCTCGCGGTGAGCTAGGAGCGCCCGGAAGCCCTCGAAGCCGATGTTGCCTTCTCCGATATGCCAGTGCCGGTCGCGGCTTGCCCCGAGCGGCACTTGCGTGTCGTTGAAATGAAACATGACGATCCGGTCGACGCCGATCCGGCGCTCCGCCTCCTCGACGAAGCGGTCTACGCCGTCCGTTGAGTTGATCTCGTACCCCGAGGCCCACGCGTGCGCCGTGTCGATGCAGAATCCAAGTTGCGGGTGCGGCAGACTGCGCGACAGGGCGCCGAGCTCCTCGAGCGTTCCCCCCATCAGCCGACCCGCGCCGGCCGAGTTTTCGAGCACGAGGAACACGCCCGGCTCGATTCCGCTTAGCGCCGCCTCGAGCGTGCGGCACGTCGCGTCGAACGCCTCGCCGCGATCGCGAGTGCCATATGAGCCGAGATGCGTGTTAACGAAGCGCATTCGGCCGGCGGCCGCGACGGCGAGGTCGTGCTCCAAGAGCCGCAGCGAGCCCTGCGCGATCTTCGGGTCGGCGCTCGCGAGGTTGATCAGATACGGCGTGTGGATCGCGCAGGTGTCGATGCCTGCCTCGCGCCGCAGTTGCGCGAACGCGTCCAACGCGGCGCGGTCGATCGCAGCCGGACGATAGCCGCGCGGATTGGTCGAGAACACTTGCATCGCGTTGCCGCCCACCGCCTTCGCGTGCTCGACCGCCTTGACGTGGCCGCGCGCGACGTGCACGTGCAGGCCGATCTTCATTTACGAAACTTTGACGCTTTCGAGACTGAACTCGAGCGGCTGTCCGGGCTCCAACTCCAACGCCGGCAGATCGTCGAGCGAGCGCAGGCCGAACGATTCCAGGAAGAACGGCGTCGTCGCGTAGAGCATCGGTCGCCCGACGACGTCTTTGCGGCCGCCTTCTGCGATTAGCCCGCGGTCGAGCAGCGTGTTCACGACGCTGTCGGAGTTGACGCCGCGGATCGCCTCGATCTCGCTGCGCGTGACCGGCTGGAGATGGGCCACGATGGCGAGCGCCTCCAGCGCGGGTGTCGAGAGGCTGGTCTTCGGCGGCAGCAGGTACGCTTCGACGGCGTCACGCGCGAGCGGTGACGTGGCGAAGCGATAGCCGCCCGCGATCTCGCGCAAGACGATGCCGCGATCCGCGTAGTCCGCCTCGATGCGCTGCAACACGGCCGCGATCTCGTGCTCCTCGGCGCGCAGCAGCTTGGCGAGGTCCCGTATCGAGAGAGCCTCGCTCGCGACGAAGAGCAGCGCCTCGACCGGACGTTGCAGCCGGCGTACGGCCTCGTCGAGCTCGGTCACGCGGGCTTTCCCCACAGCCGAATGTCGTCGAACGCCTCGGGCTGGTCGAAGCGGAGGCGGCGGCGGCGAACGAGCTCCAGGATCGCGAGGAACGTGACGATCACGACATCGCGCGTCATGCCCAGCTCGTTGCACAGCTGCGAGAAGTACACCTCGCCGGCTTCCTTGACGCGACGCATGATGTAGTCCATGGATGCCAGCAGCGAGATGCGCTCGCGCGCGATCGAACGCTTCTCCGGTCGCGCCTGGCTCAGCATCGCGATGAAGGCGCGCTTGAGCTTCTCGGGGTTGATGTCGTAGCGCTGCACGACTTCGCCCGCCGGATCGCCGGACTCACGATAGAAGAACGACCCCGCCGCTGCCTGACGCTCGCGCAGCTCCTCTCCGAACTCGCGATACTTCGAGTACGCGATCAGCCGCCGGCGCAGCCGCTCTTCAACCTCTTCCGGCGTCTCGCCGGGCTCCTCCGCAAACTCCTGCGGGATCGGCGGCAAGAGCGACTTCGACTTCAAGAAGACCAGGGTCGCGGCGATCACGAGATACTCCGCGGCGATCTCTACGTCGAGTGCCCGCATCGTGCGCACGTACGCGAGATATTGCTCGGCCACGCTGGCGAGGGGCACCGTCGCGATATCGAGCTGCTGCTCCTTGATGAGGCTCAGCAGCAGATCCAGCGGACCGTCGAACGCGTCGAGCCGCACGCAAAAAGCGGCGTCGTTGACCGTTTCGCTCGACAACTTAAGACGACAGCGAGGTTTGCATTGCGACCGCCGGCTCGCCCAGCGCCGCGGGGTTCTCCGCCAAGAATTCCAAAGCGAGATCGATCAGGCGCTTTTCGTTGACGTACTTGAGGCCCTTGCGAGCCTGCGCCACGTCGAACCAGCGCGCGTCGTCAACCTCGTGATCGTGGTTGGCCGGATCGCCTGAGAGATAGCGCATCAGGAAGAACGTAACCGACTTGCGGTGCTTGGCCTTCCCTACGTAGAACCAATACGCGATCTCGCTCAGCCGCGCGATGATCTCTCCCCAGCACCCCGTCTCCTCGTGGACCTCGCGAAGCGCCGCTTGCTCGGTCGATTCGCGATGTTCGACGTGACCCTTGGGGAGCGTCCAGATGCGCGGCGGTGCGCCGCGCCCGATCAGTAGCGCATCGTAGGTCGAATCACGGCGGCGCAGCAGCAATCCGCCCGCCGACACCTCGTACTTGATTCGCATGGCGCTCCGTGTCTGGATGGGGAAGGGGGCCACTTGCGAGCCCCCTGTTATCTCCATTATAACGTCCCGCCCCAAGAAGCGGCTGCGGTCTAACGCGCCGTTTTATGCCAATTTTGCCTGCCCCTTGGCAGCCTGCAGGACTTCAAAGGCAGCGGTTGCCGCCATCCCGCGCAGCTCGGGAACCGCGGTCGCTTCGAAGCGCGAGCCGCGCACCGGGGGGCCGACGATCCACAACCCCTCGACCGGTGAACCCGAGGCGCCGAGCGCGGCCAGTTCCCAGGTCGTCCGGAGGCCGAGGCCGCGCGGCTCGGCTTCGACGATGCCGTCGGCCAGCATCCCGGCGATCAGCGGATCGCGCGCCATGGCGCGGACGCCCCCCACACCCGAGCAGTTGACGATCCAATCCGGCCGCAACGCGACCGTCGTGCCGTCATTGAGTGCGATGCGCGCGTCGCCGTCGCGCATCGAGGTTAGCCGGCCGGCGTAGGTGATCGCCCTGCCGGAGCGCGAGTAGGCGTGGCGCACCGCGTCCACCGGTTGCGGGGCGCGGTGGCGCCGGCGCTCCCAGTGCGTTCGCAGATGGCGCTCGAAACGGCTTCGCTCGACGGGCGCCAACCGCCGCCACAGCGATTCGGATTCCGGCCGCACGGCATCGATCACACTGCGCCAGTCGAATCCGCGCGCCTGCGCATCGGCGACGTGCCTGCGCAGAGTGCGCAGCAGCGCCCGCGCGTCGCGCGCGTCGAGTGCGGGAATGACATCGTAGGGCGCGTCGTCCGCGTGGACGGCGGGGTAGCGCCCGTGGCGTGAGACGATGTGCGCGGTGCCGCGATGGCCGCTCGCACCGAGCGCGACGAGCACGTCGAGCGCGGTCAGGCCCGAACCGATGAGGAGCACGTGACCGCCGACCTTGCGATAATCGTTGCGCCACGGATCGCCGATGTAGCCCGGATGCTGCGTAACGCCCGGCGGGAGGAAGTGGTCCGCCGGCAGTGCGTTTCCGGTAGCCAGCACGACGGCGCGCGCCTCGATTCGCGTGCCGAGTGCGGACTCGACGACAAAGCCGCCCTTGGCGGCGCGCACCGCGCGCACGCGTCCGTTGACGAGTCTGAAATGTGGACGCTCGAGCGCGCGGGCAGCGACCTCGGCGACGTAGTCGCCGTAGCGCCTGCGGGAAACGAAGGACGCTGGGTCCGCACCCGGCCCGAGCCAGCGCACGAAGTGGTCGGGATCGTCGGGGAAGAGGCTCATCGCCGCAGCGCGAGTGTTCAACAAATGTTCGGTGTGCCGAGTGCCGTACGCGGCGCCGCGCCCGAGCTCGCCGGGCTCGAAGATCCGCACGGAAAAACCGTCGGCCGCGTGGCGCGCGAGCTGCGCCGCGACGGCGCAGCCGCTAAAGCCTCCGCCGATAATTGCAACGTCGAGGTCGATCACCGCCGCCGCGCCGCCGCATAGGGCGAGATGACGTCGTCGTACGTGCCGAACGCGGTTTCGCAGCGGCGCGCGAGCTCGTCGTAGATCAGATACTCTCGCAGCGGCGCGGAGTAGACATGCAGCGAGACCGCGGGAGCGTCGAGAGCGGCGACGCGATGCAGATCGAAGCGCCCGGCGCGCGTGTCCAGCCCGCCGGCGCCGAGGATGCGCGACGACTGCGCTTGCACGCAGGCATAGCCCCGCACGTCCCCTGGATCGAGCCGCGCATAATCGTCAACCTGGAGGCGCCCCGACAAGACCAGCGTCCAGCAGTCCTGATCGCCATGATCGTGGATCTCGGAGGCTACGCCCGGAGCCCAGTTCAGCAGGAGAACCTCGAAGCCGTCGTCGCGATACGCGCAGGTACGCGTGTAGGCGCCCCGTCGCGAGATCAGCCGCAGGCCGCCGCTCCATCGGGCGCCTGACTCTTGGAGGAGCCGCTCGATGTCGAGCCGGCTTCTCCCGGAAGGGGGCACGCCCCGCAAATCGTCGACGAGCTGACGAAGCACGTGAACACCTCCAGAAAAAGGTAAAGGTTGACTCAGGTCATCTTTTTCTCGGGGCTGAACCAGGCTCCTTTTTACCCAGGTGGTCTCCAGCGCAAGTTGGGTTGGCGCGCGGCGCGCGTCTCGTCGACCCGGCCGACCACCGTGTTGACGGGCGCCGCGAACAGCTCCTCGGGGTCGCGCTTTGCGGTCTCGACGATCTCGCGCAGCGTCTCGACGAACGCGTCGAGCGTCTCTTTCGATTCGGTCTCAGTCGGCTCGATCATCAAGCATTCCGGAACGATCAGCGGAAAGTAGATGGTCGGTGCCATGTAACCGTGATCGAGGAGTGCCTTGGCGAGATCGAGCGCGCGGACGCCGTGCTCGCGCTTGAGCGTTTGCGAGGACGCGACGAATTCGTGCCGGCACGGTTCGGCATACGGCGTCTCGAGAAATTCGGCGATCTTCACGCGCAGGTAGTTCGCGTTGAGAACGGCGAGCTGCGACACGCGCTTGAGCCCTTCCGCGCCGTTGGCATACAGGTACGCGAGCGCCCGCACCGCATGAGCGAAGTTCGACCAGAACGAGCGCATCGGGCCGATCGACTTCGGACGGTCGAAATCGAGCCGAAACGTCGAGCCGTCGCTCGTGACGACGGGCGTCGGGAGATACTCCGTGAGATGCCCGGCGACTCCGAGCGGCCCGTGACCGGCGCCGCCGCCTCCGTGCGGAATGGTGAACGTCTTGTGCGTGTTGAGATGCATGAGATCGAAACCCATGTCTCCAGGCCGAGTGTACCCCATGATCGCGTTGGCGTTCGCGCCGTCGTAATACATCAGCCCGCCGGCCGCGTGGACGGCCGCCGCGATCTCGGCGATCGATTCTTCGAAGAGGCCGAGCGTGTTCGGATTGGTCATCATGCAGACGGCCGTGTCGGGTCCGAGCACCTTGCGGATCTCCTCCACGGCGACGCGCCCGCGCGGATCGCTCGGCAGCGAGATCACCTTGAACCCGCACATCGCGGCCGACGCCGGATTCGTGCCGTGCGCTGTATCCGGCACGATCACCTTGTCGCGTTGGATCTGGCCGCGTTCCTTGAAGTATTTCTTGGCGATCAAAAGTGCGCCGAGCTCCGCGTGCGCGCCGGCTGCGGGGTTGAGCGAAAACGCCGCCATCCCAAACAGCGAACTCAGCGAGCGCTCTAGCTCGTACATCACAGCGAGCGCGCCCTGCGCGAGCTCGTCGGGCGCGTACGGGTGCAGTTGCGCGAACTCCGGGCGCGCCGCGATCGCGTCGTTGACGCGCGGATTGTACTTCATCGTGCAGGAGCCGAGCGGATAGAATCCGAGATCGATGCCGAACGTGCGCTGCGAGAGCTGCGTGTAGTGGCGCACTACGTCGAGCTCGCTGTTGTCGGGCAGCGGCAGCTCGTCGCGCAGCACGGACTTGGGCAGGAAGGCATCGAGCGGCTTACCATCCTCGAAATATCTGTTGGCGCGCCCGGGCTGGCCCAGGTCGAAGATCAGCGGGATGCCCGCCGCGCGCGCGTCAGACGACGACGTGGGCATGCAGCACCTCCTTGAGCGCGCCCGCAAGCGCGTCGATGTCGCCGCTCGTCGTGAGCTCGGTCGCCGTCATGAGGATGCACGTCGCGAGCTCCGGATAGAAGCGTCCGAGATCGATGCCGCCGAGAATGCCGCGGTCTTGTAGCTCGGCCAACACGCCGGCCGCCGGGCGTCCCACGTCGGCAACGAACTCGTTGAAGAACGGCGCATCGTAGGTCAGGCGAACGCCGGGAACGTTCGCGACGGCGCTGGCGAGTTCGCGTGAGCGCGCGAGGTTGAGCGAGGCGGCGTCTCGCAGTCCGGTTTCGCCCATGAGGGCGAGGTAGATTGTCGCGATCAGCGCACAGTGCGCCTGATTCGTGCAGATGTTCGACGTCGCGCGCTCGCGGCGAATGTGCTGTTCGCGCGCCTGAAGCGTCAATACGTACGCGGTGCGCCCTTCGCTATCGACCGTCTTCCCGACCAGGCGTCCGGGAATGCGTCGCATGTGTTCCTTCGTCGACGCGATGAAGCCGGCGTACGGTCCGCCGTAGGCCATCGGCACGCCGAAGCTCTGCGCCTCGCCGGCGACGATCTGGGCGCCCCACTCCCGGGGCGGCGCGAGCGCCGCGAGCGAGAGCGCTTCGGCGACGACGGCGATCGGCACGGCGCCGCTACGCGCGACGGCCGCCGCGGCATCGGGCGACAACGCGTCGACGCAGCCGAAGAAGTTCGGCGACTGCACGGCGACGGCGGCGTATGGCGTGAGTTCTGTCTTCGCCAGCCAGTCGAGGTCGGTCGTACCCGAGGCCGTAAGCGGAATCTCCTCGATCGCGACGTCGAGGCCGTCACAATAGGTCTTGAGGACCGCGCGGTAGTTGGGATGGATCGCTCGCGAGACAAGCACCTTGCGGCGCTGCGTCGCGCCGAGCGCCATGATCGCCGCCTCCGCCAGCGCAGTGGCGCCGTCGTACACCGACGCGTTGGCGATTTCCATTCCGGTGAGCAGGCAGATGTACGTCTGCCACTCGTAGATCGCTTGCAGATACCCCTGCGAGACCTCGGCCTGGTACGGCGTGTAGGCGGTCAGGAACTCGCCGCGCATCGCGAGCGCAGCGATCGCCGGCGGCGCGTAGTGCCGATAGGCGCCGCCTCCTAAGAACGAGCGATATTCGAGCGCCCTGTTGCGCTGCGCGAGAAGCTCGAAGCGGCGCGCGATCAGGTATTCCGGCAGCGCTGGAACGACCTCGAGCTTCTCCTTTAGCGCGATCGCTTCGGGCACGCGCAGGAGGTCGTCGAGCGATGCCACGCCGATCGCCTCCAGCATGCTCTTGACGTCGCTTTCGGTGTGCGGTGCGTACACGGGTTACTCCGCGGCGATCTTGTCGTATTCCGCCGGCGACAGCAGCGTCTTGGTCTCGTTCGGGTCGGCGACGCGAATCTTGAGCAGCCATCCGCCCCCGTACGGCTCGCGATTGACGGCGGCAGGGTCGTTCTCGAGCGTTTCGTTGATCGCTACGACTTCGCCGGAGAGCGGCGTGAACAGATCCGACACGGCCTTGACCGACTCAATCACGCCGACCGGAGAGAACTGCCTGATCGTTGTGCCCACCTTCGGCAACTCGACGTAGACGATGTCGCCCAGCGCGTTCTGCGCATAGTCGGTGACGCCGATCGTCGCCGAGTCGCCGTCGAGTTCGACCCATTCGTGCTCCTTGCTGTACAGCAGATCTTCCGGCTGCGCCACTACGTACTCCCTTTTCGTTATTTCGCGCGCTTGTAAAACGGCAACGGCACCACGCGCGCCGCGTGCGACGTGCCCCGAATGGTAACGGCCAGCGCAGTGCCGTCGGTTGCAGCTTCCGGCGCCACGAGCGCCGTCGCGACGTTCTGGCCCCCGACCGACGGCGCGATCGAACCGCTGCGGATCTCGCCGACCTGCCGCCCGTCGAGCAGCACCGGATATCCCTCGCGCGCCGGCGCCCGCCCTTCCATCACGAGGCCGACGATGCGCGCGTAGTCGTCGCGTTCGCACTGCGCCGCGAGCGCGGCCTTGCCGATGAAGTCGGGCTTGCTCAGTTTCAGCGCCCAGCTCAGCCCCGCTTGGACCGGCGTGATCTCCTCGGTGAGCTCGTGCCCGTACAGCGGCATCCCGGCCTCGAGCCGCAGAACGTCGCGGGCGCCAAGCCCGCACGGCTCCAGGCCCGCTGCGGCGCCGGCCTCGAGCAGCTCGCGCCACAACCGCGGCGCCGCTTCGCCGTCTACGAAGAGCTCAAATCCGTCCTCGCCGGTGTAGCCGGTGCGCGCGATCAGCGCGGGGACGCCGCCGGCCCGGCCCTCGGCCGCGAAATAGTAGCGCATCGGCGCGAGTTCGACGTCTACGTGCGGCTGTAGGATCTCGACCGAGCGCGGACCCTGGATGGCGATCAGCGCGCGCCGGCCGTGCTCGTTGCTCAGCGCGACGCCGGAGGACGCGTGCGCGTTGAGATGCGCCCACATCTTGTCGGCGTTCGCCGCGTTGACGACGAGCAGCCAGCGTCCGTCGAGGCGGTAGAAGATCGTGTCGTCGTGCGTGCCGCCCGCCTCGTTGCAAAAGATGTTGTAGCGCGCCTGCAGCGGCTTCATCGTGGCGACCGCGTTGATCGCCAGCGTGTCGGCCCACCCGGCGACGCGATCGCCGGTGAGGTAGAACTGGCCCATGTGCGAGAGGTCGAAGAGGCCCGCGCGATGCCGCACGGCGTCGTGTTCCTTTAAAATGCCCGCGTACTGCACGGGCATTTCAAAGCCGGCGTAGGGAACGAGGCGCGCGCCTACGCGCGCGTGCTCGTCGTGAAGGGGAGTCCGCCTCATCCTTCTACAGGCTCAGGACGACGCTTGGGTTTCTCTTCCGGATAGGTGTTGAGGAAGTTGAGCGTCGCGTGCGCTACGATCTTGTCGCCGCTGCGCACGTAGACCTCGCCGTAGCAGATGCGCCGGCCGGCGCGCAGTACGCGCGCCTCCGCGACGAGGTCGTGGGGCGGCCCGGCTGGGGCCAGGAAGTTGCATTGCAGCGCGACGGTCGTGGTGTCTTGCTCGCGACCATAGATCGAGGCGAGCGCCACGTAGAACACCGTATCGCAGAGGCTCACGATGGCGCCGCCGTGGACGGCCCCGGTCCCATTCGTGACCTCGGTGCGATAGGGCATGCGCATCACCGCCCGGCCCCGCTCGACCTCCTCGAGCTTCAGGTCGAGCAAGGCAACGAAGTTGCTCTTCTCCTTCTCCCAGGCGTGCGGGGCGCGCGAAAAGTCGATGGCCATAGTAAGCGGAGCTTTCCGGGCGCTTAAAACGTATCCCCGCCTGCGGCAAGCATCCGTCGCAGATAGAGCGGGAGTGCGAACAGCCGCCGGTGCGTCACGGAGTCGTAAAAGAAGTTGTCGCCGCGCAGGCGCGCGCAGTAGGCGTCGATCTCGCGCGCGCTCAACTCGGAGAGATCGACGCGATCGCTGCATGCGAGGAAGGCCCACTGCGTGTCGAACGCCGGCACGTGCGTCATGAAGGAAGCGACGTGCGCGTAGTGGCGGCGGAGCGTGCGAGCCATCTTGCAATGCAGGCCGGCGTTGTGCACCGCGGCGGTGCTCGCCTGGAGCACGTAGACGCCGCCTTCGAGCAGGCGTGACTTAATCAGCGCAAACACGTCGTCGTTGAAGAGCGGGTTGCTGGGCGAGTCCTCCAGCGGCTCGGTGAGATCGGAAACGATCGTACCGTAGCGGCCGTCGTTCGAGCGCATGAAGTGCAGCGCGTCGCCGACGATCACGCGCGCGCGCGCATCGTCGAACGCGCCGGCAGACCATTCGTTGAGGTACTTCTTTGAGAGTTCAATCACCGTCGTGTCGATGTCGACCATCGTGCATTGCGTTACATCGGGGCACCGCAGCACCTCGCGGAGTGTCGCGCCCTCTCCGCCGCCGAGGATCAGCACCTCACCGCGATCGGCGGCCCCGGCGAGCGCCGGGTGAACCAGCGTCTCGTGATAGATCCGTTCGTCCGCCTGCGAGCTCTGCGTGTCCCCGTCGATCACGAGCATCTTGCCGAACACCGGCGAGCGCACGACGGCGATCTGTTGGAATTCGGAACGTCCCGAGAACAGCACCTCGTCGAGCGCGTGATGGTGCTGCTCGGTCGGCGCAAACTCCTCGACGTACCATTGCCAACGCTGCGTCTTCGGCATGTGCGGCCTAGATTGGCGCCGCGAACGAAGAACCCCGCCGTCCTTCGACTGCGCCGCTGCGCGGCGCGCTCAGGATGACAGCGCGCGAGGAACTATTGGAAGCAGTTGACCGCGAAGTATAACGGCGTCTTCGGCGGAAGCTGAAAGCCGCGCGGTACGGTGTACTGCGCCAGCTTGACGGTTTTGCCTTGGATCTTTCCTGTGACCGGCAGCGGCTTCCACAGCGGCTTTCCTTTGACGAACGTCAGGACCGCAGCGCTGCACTCCTTACCCGGCAAACCCTTCGAGTCGGTGATGATGTATTCGAGGACCGGCTTTTTCGAGATCTTCGGGACGACTTTGGTGCTGCTCTGGTTGATTGCCGCGGCGTAAGCGATCGTCGTTCCGGCGGCCTTGTACTTAGGAAACGCGCTGCCTTTCCAGTTTTCGATGTCACCCTTGTCCGTCGCGTCGACGATGTACACAGCGACGGGACTCTTCAAAGTGTTGGCGCCGATGCTGCCGGTGACCGTCAGGTTCATGTACTGCTCCAGCGAGAAGTTCGCACCCGTCGGCTTGAGCGTGATCTTCGTGCAGGCGCCCTTCATGATCCACTGCCCTTGCGGCGGTACCTTCGCGCACGTCGTGAGATCGGGCGACAGAAGATTATTTTGCGATAGCGTATCGAGCCCGTTTGACGGGGCGAGCGGAGCTTGCGACGTCGGAACGATGCCGCGCCCCGCGCAGGCTGCCAGCGCGAGCGCACTCGCCGCACAAATCACGCCGGAGCGAAACAGAGAGAAACGCATGGAATTCGTTTTTGACCTCACTCGAGAAAGCGGAGACTGTTGAAAAGCAGAATTGGACTCGCCGGCGCAACGAGCCTGCCGAAATAAGGTGACAATTGCTGATGATGCCGGTTAAATAACCGACCGCTACGCGCTCAGTACTCGCACGTCGTGATTGCGACTTAGGACGTGCGTGAACTCTCCGTCGCTCTTCTCGATTCCGCGCCTGAGTTCGGTTGCAAGGACGCTCGTCGCGCGCAGGGCCTGCGCCGCGTGCTCGCAAGCGAGCCAGGGGTCGGTATGGTCGCCGCACGTGTAAAAATCCATCGCGGCGTAGCCCTTCTCGGGCCAGGTGTGGATCGAAAGATGCGACTCGGCCAAAATCACGGTGCCCGAGACGCCCTGGGGCTCAAAACGGTGGAACGCGCTCTCCATAATGGTAGCGCGGGCGGCCTTGGCCGCGCCGATCATCATGGCCGCGATGCCATTGATGTCGGAAAGAAACGCAGGGTGACAGCCCGAGAGCTCGCACACAATGTGCCTGCCGAGTGCCTTCAATTTTCCAGGTCTCCTTGACCCTTGAGGAATCCCACCTCCGGACTTCGTCGGCTGGCGGCTGCTTGCAGCCTCCTCCCCCGACCTATCGGCGAGCTCTTGCCGGCGCTTTTGAGCGGTGCGCGAGCGACTCGCCGCGATGGCGCGTAAGGGCGCGCCCTCCCCCGAACCGGTGGGTCCGCCCAGGACCCGAAGCCCTTCGAAAGCCTGTGGATATTGAAGGACCGGGGGCAATCATACCCCGTCGACCCCCCGCTGTAAAGAGGCGGCGCAGGAGCACCTCCTTTGAGAGAAATTGAAGCTGGTACTTTACTATCTTGACTATGTCCTCGGTGGGGGGTACGCTCATCAGTGCCATGGCCGCCAATCTCCAAGCCCCCGTCGCCCCGTCGGACCTCATCGAGGACTACCGCCACGGGTTCCATGACCCGGAAAATTACGTCTTCAAGTCCGACAAGGGCCTTACTCCGGAGATCGTGGCGCGGATCAGCGCCATGAAGGACGAGCCGGACTGGATGCGCGAGTTTCGGCTCAAAGCGTACGAACTGTTCATCGCTAAGCCGATGCCGACGTGGGGCGACACCAAGCTGCTGAGCGAGATCGACTTCGCCGACATCCACTACTTCGTGAAGTCGACGGATCAAACGGAGCGCTCATGGGACGACGTGCCCGAGGACATCAAGCGCACGTTCGATCGGCTCGGAATCCCCGAGGCCGAGCGCAAGTTTCTCTCCGGCGTTTCGGCGCAGTATGAATCCGAGGTCGTCTATCACAGCACGAGCAAGGCGCTCGACGAGCAGGGCGTGCTGTTCTGCGACATGGATACTGCGGTCAAGCAGTACCCGGACATCGTGCGCAAATATTTCGCGACGATCATCCCGCCCGGAGACAACAAGTTTGCAGCGCTGAACTCGGCCGTGTGGTCGGGCGGTTCGTTCATCTACGTGCCGCCGGGCGTCGAGGTGAAGATGCCGCTCCAGGCCTACTTCCGCATCAACGCGGAGAACATGGGCCAGTTCGAGCGCACGCTGATCATCGCGGATAAGGGCGCGAAGGTGCACTACATCGAGGGCTGCACGGCACCGAAGTTCTCGACCTCGTCGCTGCACTCGGCCGTGGTCGAGCTGGTGGCGCTCGACGGTGCGTCGATCCGGTACACGACGATCCAGAACTGGTACCGCAACATCTTCAATCTGGTGACAAAGCGCGCGATCGCGCACGCCGGCGCCACGGTCGAGTGGGTGGACGGCAACATCGGGTCGCGCCTGACGATGAAGTATCCCTCGATCTACTTGATGGGTGAGGGCGCGCGGGGCGAGATCCTCTCGATGGCGTTCGCCGGCGAGGGCCAGCATCAAGACGCGGGCGCCAAGGTGATCCACGTCGCGCCGCGCACTACGTCGGTCGTTACCAACAAGAGCGTCAGCGCACACGGCGGAAAGACGACTTATCGCGGGCTCGTCGAGGTACACGCGGGCGCAGTCGGCGCGAAGACGCGGGTGCGCTGCGACGCGTTGATCATGGACGAGGAGTCGTCGAGCGACACGAAGCCGACGATGAAAATCCACGAGCAGCGCTCGACGGTGGAGCACGAGGCGAGCGTCAGCAAGATCGGCGAGGAGCAGTTGTTTTACGCGATGTCGCGCGGCCTGTCCGAGGCCGACGCCACCGCGATGATCGTCAACGGGTTCTTCGACTTCTTCGTCAAGGAGCTCCCGATGGAATACGCGGTCGAGCTCAACCGCTTGGTCAAGATGGAGATGGAGGGCGCGGTCGGCTAAGGCGCCGAGTTCTTTTTTGATAATTCTTGATGCGGATGCCGAGAGGAATTGCTCGGTGTCCGCTTTTACTGTTAGCGCAAAATGGTGCGCTATACAACGTTCCTCGCGGCGCTCGGCGTCTTCGCGGCATGCGCAGCGCCGTGCCTCGCACTCGAGATCTCGGTTCCGAACGTTGCGGTAATCGACCGTCCCGTCGAAACGGCGATTCGCGCGACCCCGGGCTCGACCGTACACGTAGCGCTACAGGCGCAGCGCTACGGCATGACGTTCGCGGCCGATGCGACGTATCGCGTCCCACACACCGGCGTGCTAAACCTTTCGGAAGCGGCTCCATTGTCGGGCACGTATCAAGGCGTCAACGCCATGGGGCTGTTCTGGTCCGCGATGCCGAACGGCCCACCCACCCAAGGGTTCACTTTCGAACGCGACACCGACGTGCGGCCGATACCGTACCGCGTCACGGCATCATCGGGCATGCAAACCGCCACCGCGCAGGGCACGCGGCTCTTCGTTGCGGACGACGTCGAACGCCGCGTCGTCGATGGCCCGGGGTTGATCGCAACGCTGTACCGCAACAAACGCGCCGGCTGCCATCCGGGAGTCGTCGTGTTGGGTGGAAGCGAGGGTGGCGTACCGGAAGAGCAGGCGGCGGTGCTCGCGTCGCACGATCTGACGACGCTCGCCTTGGCATACTACGGTGCGCCCGGCCTCACGCGCTCGCTGACCAACGTTCCCATCGAAATTGTACAACGAGCAATGGCACTTCTGAGCAGGGATCCGTCGGTCTGCCCCGGCGGCGTCGCGCTCTTTGGCGGTTCGAAAGGCGCTGAACTTGCGCTTCTGGCCGCGAGCACGTTCGGCGGCGTCCGTGGCGTCGTTGCGCTCAAGCCGTCGTCCGTCGTGTTTTCCGGCCTGTTCGGCGATTCGACGACGCCGCAATCGTCGTGGTCATACGGCGGCAAACCGGTCCCATTCGCCAACGGCGCCGTGCCCAATTCGGTCACGGTAGCGGTCGCAAAACAGCAAGCGGTGCACGATCGCGTATCGTACGTCGCCGACTATATGGCGCAAATTCAGAACAACACGGACGCCGCGGCGATCATTTCCGTCGAGCGCATCGCAGCGCCGCTGCTCCTCGCGGCGGGCGGTGCCGACGGGCTGTGGCCGTCGCAGTACATGGCGGAGCAAATCGAGCGGCGTCGCGCCATGATGACGAAACGCTATGCAGATCGGCTGCTCCTTTTTCCCGACGCTGGCCACCTCATCGGGATTCCGTATCTCTTCGCCAAGGCGGAACTCGCACACAACGAGCTCGACGTGGGCGGAACTGCTGCCGCCGACGAAGCGGCAAGCGAGGCGCTGTGGCCGGTCGTGGTTGCGTTTCTCCAGCGCGACTGACGACGTTACGCGGACGCCCTGTCCGTAGCGTGCCGCTCGCGTTGGGGGACTGCCCCAGCAATGCCGAATAGGGTCGTGTGGCCAGCAAAGCACAGGTTGAAAAGGCGATCTTCGAACGCGAGGGATTTCGCGTAGAGCTCGACCTGTTCGAGAAGCGGCAGTCGTTGCCGCCCTACGATTTTTCGGAGATGGCGCCGCAGCGCTGGAAGGTGTCGGACTGGAAGAACGCGCGCCTCGACGCGTATCGACTGCTGGCGAAAGGCGTGACGATCTACCTGGGAGACGGGACGCCCATTGCGCGCGATCTACAGCTCGGCAACCTGCGCGACAGCTACTACACCGCCGCTCACGGATCGTCGAAGCCGCCCGGCGACAGCGACGAGACGTCCAAGGTCACGCCTCTGCGGCCACGTCGAAAACGCTAGCGCCCGTTGGCCGGGTGCGGCGACGGCGACGGTAGAACCCCCGCGGATGCGGAGAGCCGTTCTATTTCTCGGATGCGTGACGCTCGTGAGCTGCTCGCCGGGTCTGACCTCTTCGCCTCTGCCCGGCGGCGCGGCGTACGAAACGTCAGCGGTTTTTCTCGCGAGCAATGGCTATAAGGTCGTCTTTCGCTTCGGTGGAAAGGCCAGCGGTGTTTCGCCCGGCGCGGGTCTGATCGATATCAAAGGTACGCTGTACGGCACGACGTCCGCGGGCGGAGCGAACAAACACGGGACGGTCTTCAGCCTCACGACGGCCGGTAAGGAAAAGGTTCTGCACAGCTTCAAAGGCAGTTCCGACGGGGCCGCGCCGGGCTACGGGAGCTTGATCGAGGTCGGCGGCACGCTCTACGGAACGACGCAAAACGGCGGTGACGCCAAAGACAACGGCACGGTGTTCAAGATCACTACGGCCGGCGTGGAGAGGACGCTGTACCGTTTCAAGGGCGGGAAGGACGGCGCCAACCCGATCGCGGCGCTGGCCGCAGTGAACGGCAAGCTCTACGGCACGACGCAAAGCGGCGGCTCGAGCGGAAACGGAACCGTATTCTCGGTCACGACCTCGGGCGCGGAGAAGGTCCTCTACAGCTTTAAAGGCGGATCGGACGGCGCGAATCCGACGGCCGGCTTGACCGACGTAAGCGGCACGCTCTACGGCACGACAAAGAACGGCGGGGGTGGATGCTCGACCGGTTGTGGGACCGTGTTTAGCGTGTCGACCAACGGTACCGAAGATGTGCTTCACGCATTCCAGGGCTCGCCCGACGATGGCGCGACGCCGACGGGCGGCCTGACCGACGTGAAGGGCGCTCTGTACGGCACCACGCAAAACGCCGGCAAAGTGCACAGCAACGTGCCGTACGGCACCGCGTTCAAGATAACGACCTCGGGGAAAGAGACGCTGCTCCACACCTTCATCTACCGAGACGGTGAGAATCCGTCGTATGGGAACCTGACCGATGTAAGGGGCATGCTGTACGGCACGACGCCAAACGGTGGACCGAATGGCTTTGGCGTCGTCTTCCGCATCTCGACCTCCGGCGCCGAGAAGATCCTATACAGCTTCAAGGGCGGAAAGGATGGGGCGAACCCGTACGCGGGGCCGGTGGCCGTCAGCGGAAAGCTCTACGGCATTACACAGGCCGGCGGGGGACCGGCCTCCGCGGGAACGGCGTTTTCGATTCTGCCCTGACGTTAGGCCGCGGTCAGAAGGTCCGCGTTTTCGTCGACCAATGCGGTCAGTTCACGCAGCGGCACGGAGTTGCGCACGTTCGGCGATCGTTTGGAGTAGTCGAGGAATCGCTCGAGGCTCCCCATCGCCTCGCGCCAGCGCGAACTGGCCGGGTCTCCGGCCGCGTGGTGGAACGCGTCTGCGATATCTCGCGTCGCGCGTGCCGCCGCGTAGGCGGCGATCCGAGTCGCCGGTTTCATGTCGAACAGCAGCGCGGCGATGTCGTCGCAAATATGGTCACAAATTGCTTCCATTTGAAAACTCCTTGGTTGAGTGGACACTGGGAAGTTATGATCTGCGTGCCAAGAGCAGCACGCCCGGGGTGACGAGAAGCGCCGCGACGCCGGTGATGAGAAACATGTCTGCGTAAGATAACGCGGCGGCCTGTGCTTCGACTGTGGCGGCGAGTTGCGTCAGGCCGCCGTGCTGCACGAAGTCCGCCACCGGCAGCCGCGAGAGCGCCGTCTGCGCCGCGAGAATCGTTTGATGGAACTGCAGCCGCCGATCCAAGAAGGCGACGACCGACGCCGATGAGATCGAACCGCCCAGCTGAAAGAACAGCACGATGAACGACGCTGCTTTCGCCGCGGCCTCTGGCGCTACGGCGCGCATCGTCGCGACCAGCAGCGGCGTGTAGACGAACGCTGAGCCCGCTCCGATGAAGAGCAGCGGAGCGATGAAGGTGCCGAAGTTACTGTCCGTCGTGAGACGGGTCGCCAGCCACAGCGAACCCAAACCGCACACCGCCAAACCGCCGCCGATCGCGAAGCGCAGATCGAAGCGCGGGAGACCCGCGAGGCGTGCGACGGGGATCGTGAGCAGCAGCACCGGCAGCGCGCGCGCGCCGATCAGCAGCCCAGCGCTCGTACTCGTGAAGCCGAGGTTATCGATCGTGAACTGCGGCAGCAGCAGCAAACTCGGGAAGATGATCGCCGCGTAGGCCGCCGCAATCGTCAGCGCCGCGGCCACCGCCGGCTTGCCGATGACGCGCAGATCCACGATCGGCTGCGCCACACGCAGCTCCCACCAGACGAACGCCGCCGTTGCGGCCGCGGCCAGCCAGCTGCACGCGACGATGGATTGGTCCGCGAACCAGTCGTCGTGCTGCCCCTGATCGAGCACGTACTGCAGGCAGCTGACGGCGACGACGAGCAGCGCGATGCCCGTCACGTCGACCGAAGCTCGCTGCCGCTTGCCGTCGTCACGCATGTAGCGCCACAATAGGACGAAGGCCAGCGCTCCCGGCACCACGTTCACGTCGAAGACCCAGGGCCACGAAAAGTTATCGACGAGAATTCCTCCCAGCGTCGGTCCGACCGACGGCCCGACGATCGTGCCCAGCGCGAAGATCGACTGGCTCATCCCGAGCTGCTCGGGTGGAAATGTGTCGCGCAGAACCACCTGCGCCGTCGCGAGCAGGCCGCCGCCGAACGCGCCCTGCACCACACGGAAGAGGATCAGCGCCGTCAGCGACGTCGCCATCCCGCACAGCACCGACGCGATCGTGAACCCCACGATCGACGCCAGGAAATAGTTCTTGCGCCCGAAGCGCAGCTGCAGCCAGGGCGTCATCGGAATCACGATGACGTTGGCGATGACGTATCCGGTCAACACCCACGTGCCCTCGTCGACAGTCGCACCGAGGTTGCCCTGAACCGTCGGTAGCGCGACGTTGACGATCGTAAGGTCGACCGTCTGCAGCAGCGCCGCGAGCATGACGCCGATGACGACCAGATAGCGCGGAACCCCGTACTCGACGAGCGGCGAGGCCGCCTGGCGAGGCGAACCATTGGTCGAAACCGGCGCGACGGGCCGCGCGGGAAGAGTGCCCCGGGTGGTCGGGGCTCGTTCAGCAACTCGCATAAGGGTAGTCGTGGTCTTGGGGAGCGACTTGCTTTTAGATTAATCGGTGTGCGATACTATTACTAGAACCGAGTTTATCCTAGCACTGATGCGGACACCTTGAGAGGCTCGCTAATGATTTCATCCCTTCCCCGGCGCTCGGAGCTGAGCGATTTCCTGCGCACCCGTCGGGCGAAGATCGTCCCCTCGGACGTCGGCTTGGTCGACGGCGCCCGCCGGCGCACGCCCGGCTTGCGGCGCGAAGAGGTCGCGCTGCTGGCCAACATCGGGGCCACGTGGTACACGCGGCTCGAACAGGGGCAGCCGATCAACGTCTCCGCCGAAGTGCTCGACGGCATCGCGCGTGCGCTGCGGCTAACCTCCGAGGAGCGGCGCCACCTTCACTTGCTGGCCGGAATGGCGCCTACCGTCGTCGTGCCCGACGAGGAGCGCGTGAGCGAGCTCGTGCGCCGCGTGCTCGACGGGCTCGATCCGTTGCCCGCCTACGTGCGCGGCCGCCGCTGGGACATTCTCGCGTGGAACGCCAGTGCCGACGCGCTCGCGGATTTCTCGAACGCGCCTGGCCCGGCGCGCAACATCGTGTGGCGCCTTTTTCGCGACCCGAACTCGCGCTGCCGGTACGGCGATCCCGAGTGCACGATGCGGCGCGCCGTCGCGCAGTTCCGCGCCGTCGCCGCGAAGTACCCCAATGATCCGGGCTTCGTTGAGCTCATCGACGACCTGCGCACGAACTCCGCGGAGTTTCGTCAATTGTGGGCCGAACACGACGTGCTCGGCTCGACCGACGGCCTCAAGCGCTTCAACCACCCGGAGCTCGGCGAGTTCATCCTGGATCACACGACCCTGGAGCTTCCGGGTGACGGTGACATCAAGATGGTCGTGCTAACCGCAGCACCCGGATCCGAGACGGAGAGTAAACTGCGGTTGCTGGCGCCACGCGCGGTGACGACATAGCGCTACTGGATCAGGTGGACGTCGCCGAACTCATGGCAGAAATAGCCGCGATTCGCGGCTTCGGCGTACGCGTCTTGCAGTAAATCCTCGTCGATAAAAGCCCGCAGCATCGAGACGTGCGTGCCGGTTGCGTCGTGGAAGCCCGAGAGCAGAGCGTCCACGGTCCTTAGCCGATACGCTTGGTCGATGAAGAGATCGGTCCAGCCCTGCGACGCGATCACGGCGCCCTCGGTAACGGCGCTTTCGAGCGCGCGAACGACGGTCGTACCGATGGCAATCACGCGTCGGCCCTCGCGGCGAGCGGTGTTGACCTTCTCGGCTGCCGCGGGCGGGACGAAAAACCGTTCCGTCCCGGGACGCTCCGGCGACTCGAAGCTCGCCACTCCGCAGTGGAGGGTGACGGTCGCGATCTTTATTCCGCGATTCTGCAGCCGCGCGACGACCCGTTCCGTAAAGGGCCGCGCCGCCGACGGCATTTCCGACGATCCGGCTTGGCGCGCGAACAACGTCTGGTAGTCCGCAAGCGGAAACGAGCGACTCAAATATGCGTATGCGATCGGTGCGCCGAACCTGGCGAGATACGCGGGCATCGGCACCGGCAGTTCGAACGCGGCGTACCACAAGCGCGGGCGGCGCGGATCGGCCGGCGCGAGAAGCTTCGTCGTCGCTCCGCCGGGCAGCATCAGCGTCTCGGCAGAAGTTACCGGACCGCGCGGTTCCACGGTCCACAGCCGCTCGTCGATCTGCGTGCTGACGTGCAACGGCAGCGTGCTGCCGCTACGCCGGCGCGCGAGCAGCGCGGCCGGCAACGTCGCCGAGTCGTTGACGACCAGAAGGTCGCCCGGTCGCAGCAGTGACGGCAAGTCGTAGAAATGCGCGTGCGTTTGCGACCGCGCCCGACGATCGGTAACGAGCATGCGCACGGCATCGCGCGCGACGCCGCGATGCTCCGGCGGCTCGGTCGCATCGACCAGGCCGCGTGAATGTGCCGCAGCCGCCGTCACGCGACGATCAAATCGGTGGCGCGCACGCGCTCGAAGCCCGCCTTCATTTCCGCGATCGCGCGCAGCAGTGCGCGAGCTGAATCCGCGGGGTCACGAAGCTCCGCCGGATCGGCATCCGGCACTGCATCACGGTGCATCGCCGTGTCCATGTCGCCGGGATCGAAGACGAGGACGCGCGTCGCGCTTCCCTCGAGCTCCGCTGCGAGCACGCGCGAGACGTGCTCGAGCGCTGCCTTCGTGGCGCCGTACCCACCCCAAGTGGGATAGCCCTCGACGCCCGCATCCGACGTAACGTTGACGATCGTCGCCAAATCCGAGCGCGCCATGAGTTTTAGCGCGTGTTGTATGAGGTGGATCGGCGCGAAGACGTTCACCTCGAAGAGTGCGTCGAACGTCGACCGGTCGAGCTCGGCGACCGCCGGCAAGGGCGTCTTGCCCAGAGTGGACGCGTTGTTGACGAGCAGATCCAGGCGCCCCATGTGCTGCGCGGCCGCGATCAACGCGTGAGCGTGCCGCGGATCAGCGACGTCGCCCGCAATGGCGACTACGTCGCCGGTTCCGGCAAGCTCCGCGCGCGTGCGCTCGAGCTCGGCGGCGTCGCGGCCATCGATGATGACCACGAGGCCTTTGCGGAGCAGCTCGCGAGCGACCGCCTTTCCCAATCCGCGCGATCCGCCGGTGACGATCGCGACGTGTTCCGGTTGAAACCAATCCATATTGAGGACGAGTCTACAACCTTAAGTATAGTTGAGGTCAAGAGATGGAGTATCTAACCGTCGGCGAAGTCGCGAAGCGCAGTGGACTGCCAGTGTCGACGATTCACTTTTGGGAGGCGAAGGGCCTGATCCGCAGCGCGCGCAGCGAGGGGAATCAGCGGCGCTTCGCACGCGCCGAGCTACGGCGGATTGCCGTGATCAAGATCGGTCAGCGCGCGGGCATTCCGCTAACCGAGATCCGCGCCGTGCTCGACACGCTGCCGGCGGACCGCGCAATCAACGCGAGGAACTGGGCGGCGCTGTCCAATCGCTGGAAGCGCAGCCTCGACGAGCGCATCGCGCGCCTGACTGCACTGCGCGATCAGCTCGGACAATGCATCGGCTGCGGGTGCTTGTCGCTCGACAAATGCTGGCTGCGAAACCCAGACGACAAACTGGCAGGGGAGGGCCCAGGTCCGAGGCTCCTCGGCTTCGATAAGTGATTCTCGCTAGACGAAGTAGCCTCGGTTCAGGCCATCGTTGGCATCTCACCGCGACCCGCGACCTCCGCCACGAGCGCGGCTCGATTATTGACGCCGTAGGCGCGAAAGACCGCCTTGAGGTGATTTCGCACGGTGTGTGGGCTCAACCCCAACTGTTGGGCAATCTCGGCCGTCGTCATCTTTCGGCAAAGCATCTCGAGTACCGTCCGTTGCATTCGCGGTAGCTTTACGGGCGCCACCGTAGCCGCCATCTGAGCCGCGATCTCTTGTGCGAGCCAGGATCGCGGATACGGGTCGAGCTTGTCCTCGGCGAGGTGGTGCCAGCGCTCCTTGCCCGTCGCTTCGGATAATCGTATCGCCGTGCGGCCTGCGCGCCAGTCGTAGCCGATTCGATCGAAGATGACCCAGGCTTTGCGCAGCGCTTCCTCCGCGCCGGATTCGCCCGTCTTGAGCCTGACGTAGCCCTCCGCATAAGCCGCGAGCGCCTCGCAGCGCTGATCGAACGCGAAGAGCGACACCGGTGAGCGCATCTTATCGAGGCCCTTGTAGCGGGCGAGGAAGTAGTGCGCCTTCTCGGGGTTGTGTTCGACGATCGCTTCGGCCATGAGCAGCAGCCCTACGCGCTCGTCGCCCGGCGCCTCACTCCAATCGATGCGATCGAACAGCACCTCCGCCTTCTCGACCTCGTTGCAGGCCCAATTCGTTTCCCCGACGATGCGCGCAAAATACGCGCGGTCGAGCAGGACGATCGCTTCGAATGCCGGGCTCGGCCTCGTTCGCTCCGCGGCGCGCAGGTAGCGAAAGCAGCCCAAGACGTCGCCGCGCAGGGCGCACGACCAGCCGACGCCCTTGAGCGCTTGGAAGCGCTGGATCGCGAGGTCCGGCGGCCACTCGACGTCGGCGTCCACCTCCGTCTTCGCGATATCGGCGGCCTCCGGTAGAGCCAGCTCTCGCCCGAGCAGTGCCAGGTTCTGAACCGCGTGGAACCACTGTTCGAGATGATCCTCGCGCCGCTCGCCGATGAGCTTGACCGCGCGGATCGTACCCTCGGCAGATTCGCGATAGCGCTCTTCTTGACAGAGGATGAACGATTCCAGCAGCTCGTGCTTAATCCGAGCAGCCAGGGACTTGTCGCACGCCATGTCGCCGGCATAGCGGCGCGCTTCGCCCAGTTTACCCTCGAGCATGTAGCGGCGCGCGAACTGGTACGCGAGGGCGGCTCGATCGGCCGGCAAGCGCGCCAGCTTCTGCGCCATCTCGAAGTGATGGTCGGCGCGCTCGAAGTCACGCATCCGAGCATACCCGATCGCGAGCAGTAGCGCCCACTCCGCGCGCTCGCGGGACGCGTTGGCCTTGGGCGGACGGCGGATAAGGAACGCGACTGCCCTGTTCTCGTCCCGCTTGAGCAGAATTCGCGCCGCCAGCAACTGCGCCTCATAAGAGGGCGAAGCGCCGGACTCCACCGCTTGGTCGTACACGTCGCCCGCCGCCAAGTACTGACATCGCTCGAACAGCCCGCGCATCTCGTCAACCCAGCGCGGCGCGATCAGCTGCTTCTTCGCCATGGCCAAATAGATTAGCGCGGCGGCGGCCCCGGCCCCGCCGCCGCGGCATCGGATTAGTGTCCGCCGGTGCCCGGCAGGCCGCCGTTACCCGGGCCGGGCATGCTCCCGCCGCCGTCAGTCGGACCAAGCATCGGAGCGCCGATCCCGGCCCCACCGCCGAAGTGGGTGAAGCCGCCGCCGAAACCGCCGAACAGACCCAAAGCCAAAGCCAGGGCGTGGAAGAACATAAACATCCGCATCTATCCTTTCAGAGCGCGGTCGTCCGCGCAATAGCAACGTGGGACTAGCCCAATTGGGCTAGACACGTATTATCGCGCCTGCACTAATCCAGCGATATAATCAAGTGACCGCTTGCTTATCTCTCACCATCATTGTAAGCCGCGAGCCTGTCCTGAGCCAGCGCAGCGAGTCGAAGGGAAAGATGGCGTAGCGATACCGTCTCTAGCGAGACGGAGCGTGCGCGTAAGTGATTGCTTGCGTCATGCTTCGATCTGCGCACAAGACACAGGGAGTTGACATAGGTAGTTTTTACGTTGAGTGAATTGCAAGAGATAACGAAAGTTATCGCACTGCAATCATCTTTGTTGCAAATTTATTTTGTGCCGTCTTGACCGCGCGATTTGAAAGCCCATAGACTTGGTTCAATCGTGTAGCTACTTAGGAGGACGGCAGGATGAATCGCACCCGCTTCTCGGCGCTTGCTGTGATCGTAGCACTAGTTGGATGCTCCCAAAACACGACGTCGCCCACGCCACCCCCCGTGCCGTTAGCGGCTCGACCGGGCGGCTTGATGCACTCGCTTTCGGGCAGCGGCAGCACCCCGATCACACACGTCGTCATCGTATTTCAAGAGAATCGCACCACAAATAACCTCTTCAACGGTCTTCCCGGCGCCGGTACCGTACGTACGGGGTCAAATACTTACGGCCAAACGGTGAAGCTCCAGCCTCGGCTTCTTACGGCCCCATACGACATCAGCCACGCGCACAGCGCGTTCACGACGGAATGGAATAACGGCCAGATGAACGGCTGGAATCTGGTCAAGTCCAGCTGCAAGAAGGGGCATACGTGTCCGCCCCCGGACGTTCGGGCGTACGGCTACGTCCCTGAAAAAGAAGTCGAGCCGTATTTCGTCATGGCTCGGCAATACGCGTTCGGCGCCAATATGTTCCAAACGAATCAGGGGCCGAGCTTTCCCGCCCACCAGTACATCTTGAGCGGCACGTCGACCATTTCAGACGGGTCCAACTTGCGCGCCGCCGAGAATCCGCAGACGCCCCAGAAAAAGAGCACCGGCGGCTGCGATTCGCCCACGGGATCGCTCGTGAAACTCATCGACCAGAACGGGAACGAGAATCAGACGGCATATCCGTGCTTCGATCGTAACTCGCTCATCCAGCTCGTCGAGGCGCAGAATCTGACGTGGCACTATTATCAGGCGGGCCCGGGCCCGGGCCTATGGCACGGACCCGATGCGATCCTGCCCGTCTTTCAGAGCTCGCAGTTTGCCGCCGACGTCGTCAGCCCGCCCTCGCAGGTACTGACCGACATCAAGAACGGGAATCTCGCGAACGTCGTGTGGGTAACGCCGACCGGAGCGGCCTCCGATCACGCCGGCAGCACAGACGGATCCGGGCCGTCGTGGGTGGCCTCCATCGTCAACACGATTGGGAAGAGCCAGTATTGGAACAACACCGCGATCTTCGTCACGTGGGACGATTGGGGCGGATGGTTCGATCCGGTCCCGCCGCCACAGTACAATTCCTATGAGCTCGGCTTCCGCGTGCCTCTGCTCGTCATCTCGGCGTATGCGAAGCAGAACTACATATCGAACGTGCAGCACGAGTTCGGCAGCATCCTGAAGTTCACCGAGAAGACGTTCGCACTCGGTTCGCTCGGCACGACCGACGCCCGCGCCGACGACCTGTCCGACTGCTTCAACTTCTCCAAGGGACCGCGAAAATTCAAGCCGATCCCAGCCCCGCACGATGCGCAATATTTCTTGCGCCAACCGGTCGGCGGCACGCCGGACGACGACTTCTAAAGGGGGCTAACGCCTTAGTGTAGCCAAGAGGACGTGCGGATGAACCGCACGCGCCTCTTGGCTCTTGTCGTCGTTGCTGCGCTCGCAAACTGCTCGTCGGCTTCTACGCCGTCGTCCTCTCTGCCGTCCGCTCGCTCAGCCGGAAAAATTCGAACGCTTTCGGGCGGCACGTCGCCCATCCAGCACGTCGTCATCATCGTTCAGGAAAACCGGACGACGAACAACCTCTTCAACGGCCTTCCCGGCGCCGGGACCGTACGCGAGGGGAAAAACTCGCTCGGCCTGACGGTGCAACTCCAGCCTCGGCGTCTGACGGCGCCCTACTACATTGGGCACTCGCACAGCAATTTTGTGACCGAATATGCCAACGGCCGGCTCGACGGGTTCGATCTCGTGGCATCGCGATGCGAGACGGGCCGGAAATGTCCCCCTCCCGGAATCCGCGCGTACGGCTACGTCCCCCAACGGGAGGTCGAGCCGTATTTCAAGATGGCACAGCGCTACACGTTCGGGGCCAACATGTTTCAGACGAGTCAGGGCCCGAGCTTTCCTGCGCATCAATATCTCTTGAGCGGAACTTCGACGATCTTCGACGGATCGTCGCTGCGCGCCGCGGAGAGTCCGAAGACAGCCCGGCTCAAAAACACTGGCGGTTGCGATTCACCGCGCGACTCGACGGTGATGCTCATCGATCCGTACGGTAACGAGAATCAGAAGACGTATCCGTGCTTCGATCGCAATTCGCTCATCGCCCTCATCGACGCCAAGTCGCTGACGTGGCACTACTATCAGGCCGGCAAGGGGCCGGGACTCTGGCACGCGCCGGACGCGATCTTGCCGATCTTCAACCGGGCGGATTTCGCGGCGAACGTCGTCGGGCCGCCGGCTCGAGTGCTATGGGACATCAAGAAGGGCCGGTTGGCGAACGTCGTTTGGGTCACGCCGACCGCCGCGGACTCCGATCACGCCGGCAGCACCGACGGTACAGGACCATCTTGGGTCGCTTCGATCGTGAATACGATCGGAAAGAGCCAGTATTGGACCAGCACCGCGATCTTCGTCGTCTGGGACGACTGGGGCGGCTGGTACGATCCCGCGCCGCCCCCGCAGTACAACTCTTACGAGCTTGGCTTCCGCGTGCCGCTGCTGGTGATCTCCCCGTACGCGAAGCAGAACTACGTCTCGACCGTCCAGCACGAGTTCGGCAGCATCTTGAAGTTCACCGAAGAGACGTTCAACCTCGGATCGCTCGGCACGACCGACGTACGCGCCGACGACCTCTCGGACTGCTTCAACTTCTCGAAGGGACCCAGCAAGTTCGTTCCGATTCCCGCCCTGCACGATGCGCAATACTTCTTGAGCCGGCCCAGCTCCGACGAACCGCCGGACGACGACTAGGCTAGTACTTCGGGAGCGGTGTCCAGCCTTTGGCGGTCTCGATCTCCCACCCTCGGGCGTCGCCGGTGCGGCTGCGGTACGTACCGTCGCCACCGGCACAGCCGCCGCCCGCGCCGAGCGCCTGAGCGCAGAACGACGCGACGACGTACTTTCCGTCATATCGTACGTGCTGGTCCAGGCACCCGGTCATCCACTTCGGATAACTCGACATGCCCCAGTCCGACGCGAGGACGACGTCCCACCCGACGATGTCTTCGTGCGCGGTCTTCGCTTTATACAGGATGCAATCGTTCAGGCCGAAGATCATCGGATCGTGATTCGGAACGGTGACTCGGAGCACGTGGCCGAATCGCGCCGCGTCTTGCTGCGAAAGCGCGTAGGGCACGTGCGGCGCACACGCCGGTGCGCCCAGCAGAAACGCGAAGGCTAGCGCAGCACTACGAAGCGGCCGCCGTCGGTAAAGAGGATCACGAGCAGCATCGAGATCAGCGTCGATTCGTAGTACCATCCGGGCCCATCCTTTCCCCAGAAGCCGGTTTTCCAGGCGAAGACCTTCTTTTGGATCGCGCCCACCATGATCAGCATCAACCCGATAGCGGCGAGCTGCTGCAGCACGCCGAGAATGATCGCCAGCCCACCGGCGAGCTCAGCCACCGCGAGGAACATCGTAAAATTTTTCGGCAGCCCGATGCTCTGGCTGCGCGCGTCCGGATCCTTGAGATCGTCGTAACCGCTGTCGGCGAAGATCGCGCCGACCATCAACCGCATCAGCAGCAGCCCGTAATCCGTGAGGTGGCTCAGGTCAAACACGCGTGTCGAACTCTGACTGAGCGCGCTTGACCTCCTCCATGTGATCGTGCGCCCACTGCGTCAGCGAACCGAGCGGGCCGCAGAGCGTGCGCCCGAGCGGCGTGAGCTCGTACTCCACGCGCGGGGGAATCTCGGCATAGATCGTGCGCTTCACCAGTCCGTCGCGTTCCAGGTCGCGCAGCGTTTGCGTGAGCATCTTCTGCGAGATGCCGCCGATCATGCGCCGCAACTCGTTGAAGCGGCGATGCTCGGCTTGGGCTAGGATGCCGATGACCAGCGTCGTCCACTTGTCGGCGATCCGGTCGAGGATCAGCCGCGACGGGCACTGCGCCTGGTTGTAGACGTCGGCGGCCGTGGGCAGGGGCGGAAGTTTGATGGTTTCCATTGGGTTCCTAGGCTACTTTAGAGTGCGTACTTGATTCCAGCTGGCTAGTATGCAAAAGTTACTAGCATAACGATAGCACACTTTGAAGCTATCGGCAACCATAAGGAGCTAGAGACCCAACTATGACCACCACCCAGCTGCAAGAGAAGGCCGTTTACGCCCTAGACCCGGCGCACACGACCATCGAATTCGTCGTCCGCCACCTGATGATCACCAAGGTGCGCGGCCGCTTCACCGCCTTCGACGGGTCGGTCGAGCTGCAGCCCGACAGCGACGTGCCCGCCACGGTGGGCGCGACCATCCAGGCCGGCTCGGTAGACACCCGCGAAGATCAGCGCGACGCTCACCTGCGCTCGCCCGACTTCTTCGACGCCGAGAAGTTCCCGACGCTCGCGTTCGAGAGCACCCGTATCTACGGCACGCCAGACGAGTTGACGATCGACGGCAAACTGACGATCCGCGGTATCACGCGCGACGTGACGCTTCGCGGCAGTTTCGAGGGCCGGGCGAACGATCCGTGGGGCGGCGTGCGCGTCGGTTACAGCGCCCACACGACGATCAACCGCAAGGACTTCGGCCTCGCCTGGAACGCCGCGCTCGAGACGGGCGGCGTCGTCGTCGGCGACGAGGTGCGCATCGAACTCAACGTCGAGGCGATTCGCAAGCAATAATCGCCTCGATCACGTGCTTCGTCTCCTCGGGATCGCGCACTTGGATCGTGTCGGTACCGGCCTCCTTCGCCGGATAGTCGTTCCCGCCCGGAAAGATCGCGTCGCCGATGAACAGCATCTCGGCGATCGGGATGCCCAACTCGTCGCGCAGCTTGCGGATGCCGTAGGCCTTGTCGACGCCCGGGCGGGTAACGTCGATCGACGTCGTGCCGCCGAGCCGAACCGAAAACTCTGGCAGCGTCTTGGCGAGGATCGCCTGAATCTGCTTGCGTTTCGAAAAATCGGGATCCCACTTTTCCTTCGCCTCGAGCGGCGCTTGCTGGCCAAGCGCGGAGTACGTGATCTGCGTTCCGCGATCCTCGATGCGTTCGCCCCACGTCTCCGTAGGCTGAAAGCCCGTCGCGGCGACCGCGCTCTCGAGCGCGTCTTCGATCTCCTTCTTTTGTTCGTTGGTGAGATCTTCGGAGTAGAGCTTGCGCCACTGGCCGTCGTACACAAAGAACTTCGTCCCCGAGGTGGGTAGGATCGAGAGGTTGGCAAAGTCGCTGCCGTCCGGGAGCCGCTCGAGCACCTGCTTTTGGAACTGCGGATAGTCGCCGCCCGAAATGATCGCGACCTTGATCTCATCGATGAGGCGGCCGAGGAGGGCCGCCATCTCATCGTCCAGCGCTGCCTTGCTCAACGCGAGCGTGCCGTCCAGGTCGAAGACGATGAGGCGCTTCAAGGCAGCTCTTTGAAGGATTGTTTCACGCGGTACTCGCTGAGCGGATAGCGCGAGCGAAGGTTGTCCCACTGCTTCAAGAGCTCGTCGCTATCGGGGTCGCGGCGGTAGCGCGTCACGCCCAGATAGTAGAGTGCTTCGGGCGCAGCATAGGTCGTGGAGAAGCGCGTCAGCACGTCGGCGTAGCACGCCTCGGCCTGGTCGAAGCGCTTTAATCGCAGGTACGCCATGCCGAATCCGCACAGCGTCTTCGCGAGGAACTCGTCCGGCGGCAGAAAGCCGTCCCAGCGGTACAACTCGGCGCCGTCGTGGTACAGGATGCGAATGTCCGGCGTCCAGATGTGATGTATGGCGTGCAGGAATTTGTTGTTCTCGGACTTGGAGTTGTCGAACTGAACCGGCACGCTATGGGCGACGATCGCGTCGACGACCGGAGGTTGAGGATACGTCACGGTATCCAGCGCTTGGCATCCCCCTCAACCAGGGTTGAACACATCGAGAAAGACGAACTTGCGCTCCGACGTCGCGCGCTCGAGCGCCGCCTCGTAGTCGGACATCCAGGGAATGTGTGCCACGGTCATGCCTCCGTTCGAGCGAGCCCCGTAGGTTCGCCGAGCCCGATGACAAACTCCCGCCAGCATGAAGCGGGATGACTTTTTGCGCCAGGCGGCTGCCGTTTCGATCTTAGCCGGAACCCCGCGGCTCGCCCTCGCGAAATTCGAGGACGATTCGTTCGCGCCGGCCGTGCGCGCGTGGCGCACGTTTCGGCTCACGACCCTGGTGACGCTGCCCGGCTCTCCGCAACCGGTTCGGGCGTGGATCCCGGTTCCGGGGTTCGCCGAATCCGACTGGATGCGGCCCGGCGCGACGACCTGGGAGACGAATGCGAGCTCCGCGAGCATCGTGAGCCAGGGCAAGTGGGGCGTCAAAATGCTCGTGGTGGATTGGTTGAAATCCGAACCTTCCGCGACGATCAAGGTGACGAGCGTCGTCTCGACGCGCGATCGCGTGGTCGACTTCGCGAAGCCCGGGCGGCCGCAGGCGCTGAGCCGGGATGAGTACGCGCTGTACACGTCTGCGACGAAGCTGCAGCCGACCGACGGCATCGTGGCGGACACCGCCAAGAAGATCGTGGGCTCCGCTACGGGCGGCGCCGCCCGGGCGAAGCTCATCTACGAGTGGGTCGTCGAGAGCGCGTCGCGCAATCCGAAGACGCGTGGATGCGGCCTCGGCGACGTCAGCTTCATGCTGGAGACGGGCGATCTGAGCGGAAAGTGCGCGGACATCAACGGCCTGTACGTCGCGCTCGCGCGCGCCGCCGGCATCCCGGCGCGCGACCTCTACGGAATCCGCGTCGCGCCGTCACGCTTCGGCTATCACAGCCTGGGCACGAGCTCGAGCACGATCAGCAAGGCGCAGCACTGCCGCGCCGAGGTGTATCTGGACGAGTACGGCTGGGTGCCGGCCGATCCGGCCGACGTGCGCAAGGTCATGCTCGAGGAGCCGCCCGGGCATCTCGCACTGAGCGATCCGAAGGTGAAGGCCGCGCGTGACACGCTCTTCGGCGCGTGGGAGGGCAACTACGTGGCGTACAACGACGGGCACGACGTGACGCTGCCCGGGTCGAGCGGCGACGACCTCGGCTTCCTGATGTATCCGCAGGCCGAGATCCGCGCGGAGCGCCGCGACAGCCTCGACCCCGTGACGTTCGTCTACACGATCGAGTCCGAGGAGATAACGCGTGGCTAGACACCGCGTCGCGAAAGTATCGGAGATCGCGCCGGGCACGACGCGGCGCGTCGTCGTCGATTCCGTCGAGATTCTGCTGTGCAACCCCGACGGGAAGATCTACGCGATCGAAGACGTCTGCACGCACGATGGCGGCCCGCTGGATCAGGGAACGCTCGAGGGCGAGCATGTGGTCTGCCCGCGACACGGCGCAACGTTCGACGTGCGCACGGGCGACGCGCTGACGCTCCCCGCCGTCGTTCCGCTGATGACGTTCGAGGTCAACGTGGAAGGCGACGACGTTTACGTCGACGCCTAGGGCTTTGAAGACGCTCGGCCGGCTCGCGATCGCGGCGCTCGTCGTGATCGCGGTACTGGCGCTCGGGTTCGCCCTCAATGTGGTTCTCGGCATGCGCTCGCACGCGCGCGACACCGGCACGATCTCCGGCCTGCGCCTGCGTGCGCAGGTGCAGATTCTGCGGGATGACCGCGGCGTGCCGCACGTGATCGCAAGCAACGAGCACGACCTGTTCTTCGCACAGGGATACGTCGAAGGGTCCGACCGGCTCTTCCAGATGGACACGCTCCGCCGCTACATCCTCGGCGAGCTCGCGGAAGTGTACGGATCGCGCGCGCTGCCTGCCGACCAGACGGAGCGCGCAATCCCCGTGCGCGCGATCGTGCAGACGCAGTGGCAGTGGCTTCCCGCGCGCTCGCGCGAGATCCTCGGTGCGTTCAGCGACGGCGTCAACGCCGCGATGGAACGCGAGCCTCTGCCGGTAGAGTTCCGTATCCTAAACTATCGGCCGGCGCCGTGGACGCCGCGCGATTCGCTGGCCGTCGCGATGGTGACGGTGCTCGATCTTATAGACGACTGGGATGCGATCGCGCGCCGCGACCGCGCGTACCGCCGCGGCGGGCTCGCGCTGCTCGACGCGCGCTATCCGTTCACCGATCCGTGCTACGACGCGCCGGTGCTCGCCGGGCTCGTGCGCATCGCGCCCGGGCCGCTCTGCCGGCGCGGCGTGGCGGCGCTGGAGCGACAGCTCGGCGACGCGCGCCCGCCGATCGGCAGCAACGAGTGGGCCGTGGGCGGGAACCGCGCCCTGCATCGACGTGCGTTGCTCGCCAACGATCCGCACCTCGCGCTGCAGATGCCGGGCGTCTGGTACCTGCTCGACCTGCACGCGCCGGGCTTCCACGTTGCCGGAGCGACGCTCCCGGGCTGCCCGGGGATCGTGCTCGGCCACAACGAGCGCATCGCATGGGGCGCGACCGACGGCACCGTCACGTCGCTCTCCGCGTTCTTGCCACCGGCTAGGCTCGATCCGGCCGGCTGGCACACCGAGCGCTTCTCGGTGCGTTTCGGGCGTGAGGTGACGAAGCGCTACTATCGCACCGCGCGCGAGTTCGGTACGCCGACTGCAGACGGGCGCTTCGTGCTCGTGCACTGGAACGCGTACGACGACCCCGTGACGCCGGCGCAGACGTTCATCGATCTCAATCGCGCGGAGTCGATCGAAGCCGCGACCGCGACCCTCGCGAAGTTTCCGGGACCAACGCAAAACTTCGTCCTGGCCGACACGAGCGGGCGGGCCGCGTATCAGCTCGCGGGCCAGATCCCCGACGATCCGGTGCGTGCGCGCTGGCTGCATCCGCCGAGCGACCTGTCGCGCAACTATCCTGCGATTCCGTTCGCGCGGCTGCCGAGGGTAACCGCGTCGCGCGATGCCGTCGTGTGGACGGCAAACAACAAGATGTATCCCGGCGCCTTTCCGCTGCCGCTGAGCCCGCAGTTCGCGCCGCCGTATCGCGCGTATCGCATCGCGCAGCTGCTGCGCGCGCGCCGCGCGTACGACGTTGGGTACTTCACCGCGATGCAGATGGACGCGCTCTCGCTGCCCGAACGCGAGCTCGCGCGCGACGTCGCACCGCTGCTGCGCGCCAGGGACGCCGCGCTGGCCGCCGATCTCGCGCGCTGGAACGGCGTGATGGACGGCGACTCGACGACGGCCACCGTCGCCGAGGGCCTGCGCTCGGAGCTGACGCATCGCACGACCGGGCGCGTTCCGACGCTGCTCGCGACGCCGATCTCACCGCAGGCGCTGCGCGCGGCCGCGCTCCCGTCTCCCGCGCCGTGGCGCGAAGCCGGAGCGGTGCCGGTGATGCATGCGCTGTCTTCCCTGGGCATCAGCTTCCTCGACGGCACGACGCTGCCCGGATATGGCGACGCGCTCACGCTGCACGTGCAATATCCCGGCTACGGGCAGAGCTTCCGCGCGGTGTGGGATGTGGGGAACTGGGACGCCGGCGGCATCACGCTGCCGCAGGGCGAGTCGGGTGAGATCGGCTCGGGCCACTACACGGACCAGGCGCAGGCGTGGATCGCCGGCCGCCTCTGGCCGCTGCCCTTCAGCGACGCCGCCGTCCAGGACACCGCCGTTGCGCGCGAGACGCTGGCGCCTTGATTCGCCGGGTCGAGGACGAGCGCGACTTTCAGGCCTTCCACGAGCTGTTAGTCGAGTACGAGGCGGACTTGACGCCGGTGCTCCGGCACGGCTCGGTTCCCAGCGTCGACGAATTGGAACGAGTGTATCGCGGGCGCAGCGCCGCGTTCTTGGCGGATCGGGCGGGTCAGATTGTCGGCTGCGTGGCCGTGACGGAGCTGGACGCGCGGACGGGCGTGATCATGCGGCTCTTCGTTCGGCCGGAGAGCCGCGGCGCGGGCGTGGCGCGCGCACTCGTGCTGCGCGCGCTAGAGTTTCTAGAAACCGCGGCGTATAGCCGCGTCGTCCTCGACACCGATAAGGAGCAGCTGCCCGCGGCGTACCGCCTCTATCAGTCGGTCGGATTTTCCGAGTGCAGTCCTTACACGACGGTAAGCTATCCCTGCCCGACCTTCATGGAGCGCCGCGTTGGAAGCCACAAGAAATAGCCGACGATCGGATTTGAACCGATAACCTATCGCTTACGAAGCGATTGCTCTACCGTTGAGCTACGTCGGCCGGGCCGCCCGTCTTTCCACGGCGCCGGGCGCGCCCCTCCCCCGAAAGCGGGTGGCGGCCGACGGTATTTTTGAGCGGTCTTTGATAGCGTCGCCCGCGTCGCGGCGCCATGATCTTCTTTACTATGAAACGCGCTTCGCTGTTCACCCTGCTCATCGCGTTGGCGGCGCCGGCGTTCGCACTGGCCGATGAGAACGCGACGTACCACGGTCCGCTCAGCGCCTCGGAGAAGGCCTTCGTCGCAACGATGGCGGCCGATCTGATGGCGCGCTATCCGACCGCGGCCGACGCCGAAAAGGCCGGCTACGTCCGCTACACGAGCGAAGACGACACCGGCGCGATCAGCTACGCCAACCTGCAATGGCAATCGTCCGACGCTCGTCATCCGAGTCAGCTCTGGTACGATAAGAACGGCTTGTTGATGGGCGCGGATTACTCCGTGCTCGTAAGCTCGAGCGCCGCACGACCGCAGCTCTGGGGCGTCAACCCCGGAAGATGGGTCGAGTTCGACGGCCACGTTCATTGGGTGACGCGCGATCCCGCGACGAGCAAGGTCACTTACGACGGCTGGGCCTGGGACAAGGCGTTCGCCGCGGCGGGCGGGAACCCGCAGCATCCAACCGCCGCGACGCTCGTGGCGATGAACAAGGTCTCAAACGCCGATCAGGTCACCACGATCTTTCACTTTCCGGCGATATGGGATCTCATCGTCTGGGTGAAGCCGAATCCGAACGGCGCGTTCGCGTGGAAGAACCCGACGGTTACGCCGTAGCTTACTTCGCGTCGGCGTCGTGAAAGGTGCCGCGCTTCGCGCTCTCGTCTAGCTCGAGGTCGTCGAGCAGGTAGTAGACGATCTTGCGGTCGGGAAATCCGATCTTCACCAGCGATCGCCCGTCGATCTCGACGACCTCGTGCACGTGCCCCACGCGCCCGGCGTATGCGTAGTTGACGTCCGTGTAGTTCGGATCGCCCGGCTGAGGATGCGGAATGGCCTTGACGCCGCGCAGCGGCGTACGGTGCCTATGCATGGGCGCGAGGTTCGACGCGCCGGCCTGCGAAGCATCGCCCATGATCATCGAATATCGAGGCAAGCGGCCGCGCGTCGCGGCGTCGGCGTTCGTCGCGCCCACCGCCGTGTTGATCGGCGACGTCGAGATCGGGCCGGAATCGAGCGTCTGGTTCGGCGCCGTGCTGCGCGGCGACAACGGCCCGATCCGCGTCGGCGCGCGCACGTCGGTGCAGGACAATGCGGTCGTGCACGTGAGCGAGCGCGGCCAGACGATCATCGGCGACGACGTGACCGTCGGGCACTGCGCAGTGATGGAGGATTGCACGATCGGGCGTCACGCGCTGATCGGGAGCAACGCCACGCTGCTCAACGGCTGCACCGTTGGCGAGCGTTCGCTGATCGCCGCCGGCAGCGTCGTCGGGGAGAACACGCCGATACCAGCCGGCGTCGTCGCGGCCGGCGCGCCGGCCAAGGTGAAGAAAACGCTCGAAGGCGAGGCCGCAAGCTGGATCGAGAGGGCGTCCGAGGCGTACGTGACGCTATCGCGTTCCTATCTGGAAAATCAGCAGCGCGTTGAGACCTAGGATCGCTACCGTCGCGACGGTGGCGAGCCCGGTCACCCAGCGACGGTTGGCCATCGCGCCCATCGTGTCGCGACGCGATGTGAGGATGAGAAGCGCGATCATCGGCACCGGCAGCACGAAGCTCAGCACGACCTGACTGATGATCAGCGTCTGCGTGACGTTGAGGCCCAGCGCGACCACGACGACGGCGGGCGCCATCGTTACGAGGCGACGCAGCCACAGCGGCACGGCGAAGCCGACGAAGCTCTGCATGATGACCTGCCCGGCCATCGTGCCGACGACGGAGCTCGAGATTCCCGACGCCATCAGCGAGACGAGGAACACGAGCGCAGCGAGGCTGCCGAGCAGCGGCGTCAACGTGCGATAGGCGGTCGTGATGTCGGCCACGTTCGCGTGTCCCCTCGAGTGAAAGACGGCCGCCGCCATGTACATCATCGCGAGGTTGACGAGGCCGGCGATCGTCAGCGCGATGACGACGTCGAAGTAGGCGAATCGAACGATTTTTCCGACGTGCCCGGGCTGCTCCGGGACGATCCGATCCTGCGTGAGCGCCGAGTGCAGATAGATCGCGTGCGGCATCACCGTCGCGCCGACGATGCCCACCGCGAGCAAGATGCTCGACGACCCGCCGAGCCACGGCACCACCGAGTGATAAAGGACCTCGCTCCAGTTCGGCTTGGCTAGCAGCGTCTCGAGGACGTAGCATATTGCGATGATGCCGACGAGCGAACCGATCACGACCTCCATCGTGCGGAACCCGTACCGGTGCAGGGCTAGGATCGCATAGGTCACGATGCCGGTGACGATCGCCCCGATCAGCATCGGCACGTGAAACAGCAGGTAGAGCGCGATGATGACGCCGAGGAACTCGGCGAGGTCGGTCGCCATCGCGCCGATCTCGCTGACGATCCACATCCCGAGCGAGACGGAGCGCGGCGTGTGCTCGCGAGAGAGCTCGGCGAGGTTCTTGCCGGTCGCGATGCCGAGTTTCGCCGACAGGCCCTGAAATAGCATCGCCATCAGGTTCGCGAGTACGACCACCCAGAGCAGCCGATAGCCGAAGCCGGCGCCGCCCTGAATGTTCGTGGCGAAGTTGCCCGGGTCCATGTACGCGACCGACGCGACGAACGCCGGCCCGGTGAACGGCAGCAGCGCGCGCCAGCCGCGGCGGGTGCCGGCGAGCACCTCGCGCGCGGCGGCGACGGTGCCCGAGCTGCTCGTGCCGAGGCCGTAGCTACGTTCCAATGCGCACCAGTGCAGCGTGACTGCGGCGCAGCGAGACGCTGCGCACTCCGCGGCGCACGCGCACACCACTGCGATCGTTTTGCTCGACGCGCAGCATCGAGCCGGGAAGTATGCCGGCCGCCGCGATCGCCGCGACCGCCTCGTCGTCGCGATCATCGAGGCTGACGACGCGCGCTCGCGCTCCCGCCGCAAGCGTGTCGAGCGTGGCGAGCGGCTTCGTGCGCGGCAAGGTGTCGCCGTAAGGAATCGGATGACCGTGCGGATCGCGCTGTGGTCGGCCGAGCATCGTCGCGATGCGCAGCGCGAGGTCATCCGAGACGACGTGCTCGATGCGCTCCGCCTCGGCGTGCACACGCTCGAGCGGCACGCGCAGCGAGCGGTGCAGGAACGTCTCGAGGAGACGATGGCGCCGCACCATCGCTACGGCCAACTTGTTGCCGCGCCGCGTCAGGCGCAGCGGGGAGGAGGGCGTCGAATCCGCCTCGAGCAAGCCGTCCTGCTCCAGCTGTCGCTTGGCCTTGCTGACCGAGACGCGGCTCACTCGCAGATAGCGCGCCAGCGCTGCGGCGCGCACCGGCTCGCCGGCGCCCAGCTGAAAGATCGCCTTCACGTAGTCTTCTCGGGCGCGCGAGTGCGAGCGGTCCGTGCCGACCATCAGGAGATCCGGTTTGCCTTTGTTAGCCATGGGTAACGCTAACCATGGTTAACAGGGTTTGGGGCGGCGCGCCGTCGCCCCTTCCGCTCGACTTTTTGCTAGCCGGCCTTGAGCAGGGTTACGCTTCGCTTGGGGTCGATCAGCTTGAGCTTGCCGCCCGGCACCGGCCGGGCGCCCTCGACGATGAGCGCGCGCACCTGTATCGGCGTGAGCGACGGATCGATCGCGAACAGCTTGGCCGCGAGGTTGGTCACGTTGGGAGACGCCATCGACGTGCCCGAGAACTTGACCGTGTAGCCCTGCGGGATCTTGCTCGGCACGTGGTAGCCGTCGGCGTAAACGGCGACGGTCTGCCCATAGCTCGTGAAGCCCGTCGGATCGCCGGCCTGGTTGACGGCGCCCACGGTGATGAGGTTCGGATAGACGAGCGACGCGGGAACGTCCTGGGCGAATGCCGCGTCGTTGTCGCCGTTGCCCGCTGCGGCGACGAACAGCGTGCCCGGCGTGCGTGCGATCATGTTGGCGACCGCGGTGCGCCAAATCACGTAAAGGGCTTTGGCCTTCGCCTCCCGCTGTTTGGCGTCGCCGGCCGGATCCGTTTTCGCCAGCCACTGCTCGAACTCGCTCACCTGGTCGCCCCAGCTCATGTTCACGACGCGAACGTCGTTATCGCGGAAGAACGCGCCGATGAGCGCGAAGTTGGCGGCCATCCGGTTCGCCCACTCGACGGTCGGCGCGAACGCGAGGTTCGGCAGATTGTCGTCGAAGCGCGCGACGACGATGCGCGCCCCGGGATTCCCGCGCGAGGCGATGCCAGCAACGTGCGAGCCGTGCGAATACTCCCCGACGAAGTCCATCTCGTGCTCGAAGGCCTCGTCCTGCGCGACGTTGAGCGAGCGCAGGTATGCCTGCGCCGCCGAGGCTTCGGGCGAGACGATGCCGCTCTGCATGTCGCTCGTGCCGGTCATTAGGTTCACGAGCTTCGGATAGTCGGCGGCGACATTCGCGGGCAACGGATAGGTATCCGACGTCGACGGCGTGCCGTCGTCGGCGAACGCGAGGCCGTGCTGTTGCGCGGAATCTCCGCCGTACATCAGCCCCGGATAATCGTGCGGATCGACGCCGGAATCGAGGATGCCGATGCGCACCGGCATTTTGACCTGCGAGGCGCGCAGCGTCACGTCGCGCGCGGCCCAGATGTCGGGCTTCATCACGTTATGCCTGGCGATGTATGCGTCGAGGATCTTCGCGTCGACCGGCAGGAACGGCAGCAGCGCCAGCTGCGCCCGCGTCTGCACCAGATCGCGAGCCGAAGGCCCGTCGAGCGTGCCAGTCTTGGCGGCGATCGGATCGAGGTCGTGGCCAACCCGGCCGACGATTTGATCGCGCGTTGCGACGGGCTCGAAGCCGGCAGTCGCCTTTACCGAGTCCTGGACGACGCTCCACGGCAGCGGCGCGACGGCCGCGCGATCGGCTGCGGCAAAAACCGCGTTCAGCGAGGTCCCGCTAGTCTTCTGAGCGGTGAGCGCGTTTACGTAGACGAGTTGTAGCCTTCCGGCAAGCAACGCGCGATCGGGCTTGCTCTGCACCGCGCGCAGCTGCGCGACTGTTCCGCGTGCGCCCGCGGCGTCGCCCGCGAGGACCTGCCCGGCCAGCCGCGTCGACAGATACTCGCTCAACGTGGCCTTATCCCGAATCTCATACGTCGCCAGCGTTCTATTGACGTCGCTTTCGACCGCTCGCAGAAACGCCGCGAAGGTCGCATCCGAGGCGACGACGAGCTGCGACGGCGGCGTCGCCATGGAATAGGAAAAACGCGGGAGCTGCGTCTCGTCGGTGACGACGGTGCGAGCGGTTTGCGCGGCGGCCGGGTTCGCGAGGCCGACGAGGCACGCCAAAATAGAAAAACAGATGCCGCGAATCACAAGGCCCTTTTACGGGCTGGGATAGTGCGACTCATCCCCGTATGGCAAAAACAGCGTATATTCGCGCTGGAAGCGCAGCTTGACGGCGCCGGTCGGCCCGTTGCGATGCTTAGCGATGATGAACTCGGTGAGGTCCGGCTCGGGAGTCTCCGGATTGTAGTAACCGTCGCGATACAAGAACGAAACGACGTCCGCCTCCTGTTCCAACGAGCCGGAATCGCGTAAATCTGCCAGCATCGGGCGCTTTTCGCTGCGGATCTCGACGCCGCGGTTGAGCTGCGCGAGCGCGATGATCGGCACGGCGAGATCCTTGGCGGTCATCTTCAGCGAGCGGCAGATCTCCGAAAGCTCCTCATTACGGTTGGTGTTGCGCGAGAGCGCCGCGGGCCGGACCAGTTGCAGGTAGTCGATGAAGATCGCCGCGAGTCCAACGGTGGACTTCAGGCGGCGACAGCGGCTGCGCACGTCGCTAATCGTCAGCGCGCCGAGGTCGTCGAGATAGAGCGGCAGCTCGTTGAGCTCGCCCATCGCGCGCGAGATGTCTTCCCATTGATGGGCCTTGATGTTGCCGCGGCGCATGTCGTTCATCGAGATGCGCGCCTCGGCGCAGATCAGGCGCTGGATCAGCTCGCTGTTAGACATCTCGAGCGAGAAGAACGCGATCGGCTCCGCCTCGACGCGAGCCGCTGCGACCGCCATGTTGAGCGCGAACGACGTCTTGCCCATGCCCGGCCGCGCCGCGATGATGACGAAGTTGCCCGGCTGGAATCCGGTGGTCATCGCGTCGACGTCACGATAGCCCGACGTGAGACCCGTTCGATCGCCGCGCTGGTGGAACAGCCTATCGATGTGGTCGAACGCGTCCTTCATCAGGCGGCTGACCGGCATGAACTCCGTGACGCCGCGTCGCTCGCCGATCGTGTAGACGAGCTGTTCGCTGCGGTCGAGCGCCTGCGCTACGTCCTCTTCGCCTTCGTAGCCGAGCTGCGTGATCTCCGTGCCGGCGTGGATCAGCGAGCGCAGGACGGACTTCTCGCGAACGATCGTCGCGTAGTAGCGGGCCGAACCCGCGGTCTGTACCGTGTCCATCAGCGCGCTGATGTACGAGAGGCCGCCGACGCGCTCGAGAACGTTGCGGCGCCGCAGCTCCTCGCCGACCGTGATCTTATCGAGCGGCTCGCCGCGCTCGTAGAGTTCGTACAGCACGCCGAAGATCGTCTCGTGCACGTGCGCATAGAAGTCGCTCGGGCGAACGATCTCGCCGACCGCGGCGAACATCTGTCGGTCGACGAGCACGGAGCCGATGACCGCCATCTCTGCCTCGAGGTTGTGCGGCGGGATGCGGTCGATGGTCGACGGAAGCGGTTGTGCGGTCATGGCCGCGTGCGGAGTCCGGCGCCCCGGTGGTGAAGGCCTTGTGAGCCCCTTGTGGGTTGGCTGTGCATAGCCTCGATTTTATGGGGACAGTGTGCCACACGTAGTGGCACTCGCCTCACCCCTGTGCGGGCGGAATCGACTGCGGATAGCGGAAGACGTTGTCCGGGTCGTATTTGAGAGTTGCGCTCTAGCGCCGCGACGAGGTTTTTCGACGGCGTGACAGCTCGCGCAACACGTGCTCAACGCTTGCAACGCCGGCGACCTTCAGCCCGGCTAGCACGCGGTCGACTTCGCGCAGGTTCTCGCGCGGCAGCAGCACCGTTCGCATCCCCGCCTGACGCGCGGCGTAGAGCTTTTCCACGATGCCGCCCACGGCGCGCACCTTGCCCTGAATCGAGAGTTCGCCCGTCACCGCGACGTCTTGCGGCAATGGCGTCCGCGTGACCGCGGAGTACAGCGCGAGAAAGATCGCGAGGCCCGCCGATGGTCCGTCGATGTTGCCCCCGCCGACGACGTTGATGTGCAAATCGAAGTCGGCGGTGTCGAGGCCCGTCATCGCGCGCAGCACGCTCGTCGCGTTGAACACCGAGTCCTTGGCCATCGATCCGGCCGTGTCGTTGAAGCGGATCGTGCCCTTGCCCTTCAGCGATGCGGGAAATGCGACCGCCTCGATCTCGATGATGCTTCCGAGATGGTGCAACACGCCCAGTCCAAAGCTCTTGCCGATCTCGCGCCTCGCGCGGCCCTTCACCAGCGTGTGCTGCACGAGGCGGCTCGCGCGCACGACCGCGTGCACGTCGTCCTCCGTGATCGACGGCTTCTTCACCGCGCCGTCGACGTGGCGGCCCGGATGCAGGCGATACAGCGCTTGGCCGTAGGCGTCGGCAACGATCTGCACAGCCTTGCGCCCCTCGATCGTGTATGACGCCACCAGCTGCACGACGCGCTGCGCGGCGCGCGCGCCGAGGCGCTTGATCGCGCCCGTCACGATCGAAACGATCTGATGCTGCGTTAGCGGCGCGAAAAAGATCTCCGCGCAACGCGAGCGGATCGCCGGATCGATGTCGTCGGGGTCGCGCGTCGTCGCGCCGATCAAAATGAAGTCGGCGGGCGCGCCCTCGCGGAACAGCCGCTTTACGTATTCCGGCACGTTCGGCGCGCTCTCGTCGTAATACGACGACTCGAACGTCACGCGCTTATCCTCCAGCACCTTGAGCAGCCGCAGCTGCAGCGGGCCGTCCATCTCGCCGATCTCGTCGATGAAGAGCACGCCGCCGTGAGCGCGCGTCACCAGCCCGAGCTTCGGCTCGGGAACGCCCGCGTCGGCGAACTCGCGCCGGCTTCCCTGATAGATGGGATCGTGCACGCTGCCGAGTAGCGGATTGACCGTCTCGCGCGGATCCCAGCGCAGCGTCGTGCCACTGGCCTCGACGAACGGCGCGTCCTTCGCGAATGGCGTGTAGGGCCGCGACTTTGCGACCTCGAGTACGAGACGCGCGACCGTCGTCTTGCCGACGCCCGGCGGTCCGTAGAGGATCGTGTGCTGCGGATACGGCGAGCTGATCTTCGCCAGCAGCGCGCGGATCGCGCCCTCCTGTCCGACGACCTCGCGCAGCGTCTGAGGACGCAACTGGCGCAGCGCGGACGCCGCGAGGCTGCGCTGCGAGAGCGCGTTGAGCTCCTCGAGCTTAGCCTGCGATGCCGGCGTCTCGGGGCCGCCTGTTTCGCGCAGCGCCTCGAGCTTGAGATCCTTGACGTACTCCTGGTGGCGCTCGGTCATCTTCTCGTTGACGCGCTTGTCGATCGAGTCTTCGGCGTGGCGCTGCGCGATGACGTCGGCCATCGCCTCCTCGATCTCCGCGAGCGTCTTGCGCTGCTGCGCGCGCGTCGTCGCGCGCTCAAGAGTCGGATCTTCGAAGACGAGGCGCTGCAGCCCGCACAACCGGTCGGGCAGGTTCTGCGAGCGCATCATCTTGAGGGCGTTTACCTTGCCCGCGCGCAGCACGACCTTGTCCTGGCCGAGTACGGACGACAGCATTTCGTACAGGGCGCCGACGTAACGGCTCATCTCGTCTTCGACGCCGAACTTGCGGCGAAAGCGCGCCGCATAAACCTGGGGCATACCCTAAGCCGAAACGACGTCCACGGTGGCCTTGGCCACGACGCTGCGGTGCAGCTTGATCGCGACGGGATACGAGCCGAGCGCCTTGATCTGCCCGCTCAGCTCGATCTTGTGCTTGTCGATGTCGACCGACAGCGCACCGGCGATCGCGGCCGCAACGTCGGCGTTGGTGACCGCGCCGAAGAGCTTCCCGTTGCCGCCGGCCTTGGCTTTGACGGCTAGCTTCGCGGACTCGAGCCGCGCGGCGAGCGCCTTGGCTTCTTCGAGCTCCTGCAGGTCGCGCCGCTCGCGGGCCTTCTGCTGCGCGTCGCGCTGCGCGAGCGCGCCCTTGCCGGCCTCATCCGCGAGCTTCCGGGGCAGCAGATAGTTGCGCGCGTAACCGTCGGCGACGTCCACGACGTCCCCACGCTTGCCCAGCGCGGCAACGTCGCGCAAGAGGATCAGCCGCACGAAAGGCCTATTCCGAGCCGAACGGGAGGAAGGCGATCAGTCGGGCGCGCTTGACGGCCGTCGTCAGCATACGCTGGTGCTTGGCGCAGTTGCCGGAGATCCGCCGGGGAACGATCTTGCCGCGTTCGGAGACGTAGCGCTTGAGCCGGGGCACGTCGCGGTAGCTGACCGCGATGGCCCGATCGGTGCAGAAGCTGCATGGCTTACGCTTCGGGCGCCGCTCTTTGACGGCGCGTTTGAGCTTGGTTGGCATGGTGTCCTTTCGACTAGGTGGTTGCCGGTCCGGGTGTCCCTGTTCGGGGTCCGGACCCTAGCCAGGTGACGCCCTAAAAGCGGCCGCCACCACCGACCCCGCGCATCGCACAGGGCTGGATTTTGAACGTATGTTCGGGCCTCCGCGGGTGCGCCCTGCCCAATTCAATGACGGCCCGCTCGCAATGGTGTATACTGCATGGGTTACCCAGGTTTCGAGGCCCGCTAGAGTCCAGAAAGCGAGTCGGATCCGGAGAACAAGTCACCCCAAGATTTAGGAGATTCGCTCGTTTAATGTATACAGATGAAATGCTCACGTGCGTAGACTGCGGGCAGCAGTTCGCATTTACCGCCGGGGAGCAAGAATTTTTCGCGATGAAGGGCTTTACCAACAAGCCCAGCCGCTGCACCGACTGCCGCGCCGCACGCAAGGCCGGCCGCTCGTCCAACGGCGGCGGCCGCGGCGGCGGCGGCATGCGCGAGATGTTCAAAGCCACTTGCAGCCAATGCGGCGGCGTGGCGGAGGTTCCGTTCCAACCGCGCGGCGACAAGCCGGTGTACTGCCGCGACTGCTTCGCGACTCGCCGGTCGTCGTACCGGTAAGCCCTTCGCCCGGCAACCGCGCCTAGCATAACCGAGAGCCTGCCTCCACGGCAGGCTCTTTTCATCTGCCGTACAAATCGCTGCGGCGATGGAGCGGGTAGCACGATATGGCACGGGTGCGGGACTGGCGATCATCCACCTCGTCGCCCTCTGCGCATTTTTGCCGGCCTACTTCAGCTTGTCCGGCTTCGCCGTCGCCGCGATCATCGCGTATCTCACCGGCGTGCTGGGAGTAACCCTGTGTTATCACCGCGTCCTGACGCACCGTAGCCTTCGGCTGCGCAAGCCGCTGGAATATCTCTTCGCCCTCCTTGGCACGCTGGCGCTCCAGGGCGATCCGATTCGCTGGGTCGCCGTGCACCGCAAGCACCATGCGAACGCCGACCACGAAGGCGACCCGCACGACATCAGCCTCGGATTCCGGTGGGCGCACGTGGACTGGCTCTACCGTCACAACGTCGCGATGCCGTCGCCCGAAGAGATCGCCCGCTTCGCGCCGGATCTTTACGCCGACCCCTTCTATCGCGCGCTGCAACATCTCGCGCTTCCGCTGCAGTTGGCGCTCGCGGCCGCGCTGTTTGCACTGGGCGGCTGGGCGTGGGTGATCTGGGGCGTCTTCGCGCGCCTTGTCTTCAGCTACCACTCGACGTGGCTGGTCAACAGCGCCGCACACATGGTCGGCTATCGAACCTTTCGCACCACCGACCGCTCGACCAACTGCTGGTGGGTGGCGCTGCTGTCGTTCGGCGAGGGTTGGCACAACAACCACCACGCCTTTCCGTTTTCGGCGCGCCACGGCTTGCGCTGGTTCGAGATCGACATGACCTGGTGGCACGTCCGGGTGCTCGCTTTCTTGCGGCTTGCTGACCGCATCCGGATCCCGAGCGCGCCGATGCGGCGCCGGCTCGCGTACGCAAACGTGCGTTCGTTCGGCACGCCCGGCGCGGATACGGTATACTAACCGCATGAATCAGCCTCGCCAACATTGGGAGCGGCCCGACTTTCAAGAGCATCCGCTTGGCGCTGAGGTTACGGCGTACCTGACCTCGCCGGTTCGCAAGCCGAAACTCTAACCGCGCCGACGTCGCGACAGGCATCCCTCGAACTCGTCGACCGGCTCCACGCCGTCGGTGAGGCGCGCTACCACGATAAGCACCCATTCCATCAGCAGCTCGTCGCCGGCGCGCTCGATCGCGCGCAGGTACAAGCGTGGGTCGCGAACCGCTACTACTACCAGAAGGAGATCCCGGTAAAGGACGCGGCGATCCTCGCCAACCTGCCGTCGGCAGCGCATCGCCGAGCGTGGATCGCGCGCATCGCGGATCACGACGGCACCGGCGACGGCGAGAGCGGGGGAACGGCGGCGTGGCTCGCGCTCGCGCGAGCGGTCGGCCTGGACGCGGCGGACGTGCTCTCCGAGCGCGGCGTTGCACCGGGCACGCGCTTCGCAGTGGACGCGTACGTGACGTTCGCGCGCACAAAGCCGTGGGTCGAGGCGGTCGCGTCGTCGCTGACCGAGCTCTTCGGACCCCCCGTAATGGAACGCCGCGTCGCGGCGATCGTCGAGCGATATCCGTGGGTCGATCCCGCCGGCCTTGCGTACTTTCGCAGGCGCATCCCGTTGGCCAAGCGCGACGCCGAGATCGCGCTGGAGTGGGTCTTGGAGGAGGCTACGACGCCGGAGATCGCGCAGCGTTGCGTCGAGGCGCTGGAGTTCAAATGCGATGTGCTATGGTCCATTCTCGACGCCACCGCGCTCGCGAGCGGAGTCTTTAAATGAACGATGAGTCGCGGCCGCGGTTCGGCAAGGGTGTGAAGCTGCGTCTGGAGGCCGACGGCACGACGATGCTGCTCGTGCCCGAAGGCGCGCTCGTTCTCAACTCCCCCGCGGCCGCTGCGCTCGAGCTCGTGGACGGCGAGCACAGCGTCGATGAGATTGTGGCCGCAATCGTCGAACGCTTCGACGTGGCGCTTGAGCGCGCGCACGCGGACGTCCACGAACTGTTCGAACGCTTGAAGGTACGCGGTTTTCTGCAATGATCGCGCCGAGGCCGTTATCACTTTTGTGCGAGGTGACGTATCGCTGCAATCTGCAGTGCCCGTACTGCTACAACCCGTTGGCGCTGCGGGAGTATCGCGACGAGCTCGAGACCGAGCAGTGGTGCGACGTGCTCGGGCAGGCGGCCGCGCTCGGCGTCGTTCAGGCACACTTCTCGGGCGGCGAGCCGACGCTGCGGCGCGACCTCGCGGCGATCGTCGCGTGCGCGTCCGGCGCGGGCCTGTATACGAACCTGATCACGCAGGGCACGTTCCTGGACGACTCCATGCTAGACGAGCTGCTCGCGAGCGGACTCGACCACGTGCAGATCAGCGTCCAGGCACCCGAGGCCGCCCTCGCGGATCGCATCGCCGGCGCGACGGCGCACGAGCGCAAGCTGGACGCGCTGCGGCGCGCGCTGCAGCGCGACGTCGCCGTCACGCTCAACTGCGTGCTGCACCGGCTCAACCACGATGCGATCGGCGACGTGATCGCGCTCGCGCAGGAGCTCGGCGTCCGCCGCCTGGAGCTCGCCAACGTACAGTTTTACGGATGGGCGTATCGCAATCGCCTGGCATTGATGCCGACGCGCGAGCAGGTCGAGCGCGGCGAGGCCGCCGTCGCGGCGGCGCGCCAGCGCCTGCGTGGCGCGATGGAGATCGTCTACGTGCTGCCGGATTACTTCGACGAGTTTCCTAAGCCGTGCATGAACGGCTGGGGACGACAGTTCATGACCGTTACGCCGAACGGCACCGTGTTGCCGTGTCCGGCGGCGGCGGCGATCCGCACGCTGCGCTTCGAAAACGTGCGCGAGCGCGCGCTCGGCGAGATCTGGGGCGAGTCGGATTCGTTCCGCTGCTACCGCGGTACCGGCTGGATGCCCGAGCCGTGCCGCTCCTGCGAGCGTCGCGAGATCGACTGGGGCGGCTGCCGCTGCCAGGCGTTCTTGCTCACCGGCGATGCCGGCGTCACCGACCCGGTCTGCTCGCTGAGCTCCGATCATCACCTCGTCGCGGCGCTGCGCCACGGCACGCAGGAGCGCAAACTGGTCGCTCGCCGGGCGTGATCTTCCGGGTCCTCGGTTCGGCCGCCGGAGGAGGCGTGCCGCAGTGGAACTGCGCCTGCGCGAACTGCTCGGCGGCGCGCGAAGGCCGGCGGCCGCCGCGCACGCAGTCGAGCGCCGCGGTCAGCGGCGACGGCGCGCGCTGGCTCCTGCTCAACTGCTCGCCCGACGTCGCCGCGCAGATCGAAGCCTTCGCGCCGCTGCATCCTGCACCGCCGCGCGGCACGCCCATCGCCGGCATGCTCGTCACCGACGCGAACGTCGACCATCTCGGCGGCCTCGCGGTGCTGCGCCAACACGGCGAGCGCGGCTTCGTCGTGCGCTCGAGCCGAGTCGTCCGCGCGATCGCCGTGGCGCAGCCCGCGTTCGCCGCCTTCGCTCGGCCGCCGCATCGCTGGCTGGATGCGCCGCTCGGCGCCCCGTGCGACGCCGGCGGCGACGAGGACCTCGTCGGCAACCAGCTCGCCGCGCGCGCGATCCGAGTGCCCGGCACGACGCCGGGCTACGACGGCCGCCGCAACATGCGCGGCGCCGTAGTCGCCTACGAGATCGCCGATCGCCCTTCGACTCGCTCAGGACAGGCTCCGTCAAAGGAGAAGCGCCTACTCTTCGCGCCGGTCTTCGCGGAAATTGACGAAACGCTCGAGCGTTCGATAAGGTCCGCGAGCGTCGCGATCCTCGACGGATCCTTCTACAGCGACGACGAGCTCGTCGCGCAGGGCCTCGCGAGCAAGCGCGCCCGCTCGCTGGGTCACCTTCCGGTGGGCGGCGCCGGCGGCACGCTGGAAAGACTGCGCGACATTAAGACGCGCGTGATCTTCACGCATCTCAACAACTCCAACCCGATGCTCGATCCCGACTCCCCCGCCGCCGCGCGCGTACGCGAGCTCGGCGCCGAGATCGCGTACGACGGGATGGAGCTCACTCTCTAGAAGTCGTCGTCAGGCTCGAGATCCGCCTGCCCGTCGGCGGCAAAGAACGATGCCTGCCGCATCGTCGGGATCGGCTCGAACGGCAGCGCGCTCTGCGAGAAGTCGAAGCAATCCGACAACTGTCCGGCACGCGCGTCGGTCGTATTCAGCGAGCGCAGCGCGAACGCGGCTTCCACGAACTTTAGGATGCTTCCGAACTCGTACTGCTGGTGCGACACGTAGTCGTGCTTGGCCCACGGCGAGATCACTATGAACGGCACGCGCGGGCCGAGCCCCATGCGATCGAGCTGGGGCGGCGCGACGTGATCGTACCAGCCGCCCCAGTCGTCCCACACGACGAAGATCGCGGTGCTTCTCCAATCTCGGCTCTCGCCGATCGCGTTGACGACCGACGCGACCCACTCCGGGCCGTACGAGCCTGCGCCGCGCAGGCCCACGTCCTTCTTCGAGCTGTGAAACGGCAGCGCGTGATCGGAGTTCTGCATCTTCGGGACCACCCACGTAATCGACGCGATCTTTCCGGCCCGCGCGTCGTCGAGCACCCGCGTCTCCGGCGAGACGACGTTACGCCAGCGCGATGAGTACCGGATGTGCGCGATCGCGTCGAAGGCCGACCAGATGCTGCCCAGGCGATTGATCGCCGGCGCGTAGTAGCGCCAGCTCACGCCCGCGGCGCTCGCGACGTCCGCGATGGTCGGAAAGTCGAGGCACGGAAAGATGCCCGGGTCGATCTCTTGCCCGTCCGGCGCCATCAGCGCCACGCGCGCGTAGAGCGGCGAGTCGCAACCCCAGGCGAAGCGCGTCGTTCCGACGTGGTTGGGGTTGCTCGCGGTGTACGCGGCCTGCCCGGCGATCAGATACAGGTGCGCGGGGAAGCTTGGGCCCGTGTTGGATTGAAACATCCGATCGCCGAACGTGAAGCGCTCGGCCATGGTCCAATACGGCATCACCTGGCTCTCGGGCACGTAGGCGTAGGGGAAATCCCGGGGCTGCCGCGGATACGTGGCGACGCTCGCGAAGCCGTCCATCCGCCCGCCGTCGTATTCCGTTACCCAGGCGCGATGCTGATGGTCGACGTCGGCGGGATAACCCAGGTCAACGGGGCGCAGCGAGACGGGACCGATGCGCCGCTCTCCGAACCTTACCGTATCGGCGCCCGGAAAGCCGTTGAAGAGGTTATCGACACTGCGATTCTCCTGCACGATGATGACGACATGCTTGATGTGAGTGCGCACGTCGCTAACGAACCGACCGTTCGTCGCTCCCATGGCGAGCCACGCGAGTGCCAGCGCGGAGGCTTTCGAGGGCGTGCCGCTCATGATTCGTTAAGTACCCGGGAAGACTGTTAGGGTATGGGCGTGTTGCTTGGACGGCTGGTCGCAACACTCACGATGGCCATGGTGGCATGGACGCAGTTCCGCATGGGTCCGCAGAACAACCCCGTCGTCGGCGGAGGGCTGCACGCGAGCTGGCGCACCGAGACCGGCGGCCAGATCTCGGCGAGCCCGACGGTCGTCGACGGCACGCTCTATATCGGCAACAACAACGGTTCGCTCTACGCGCTCGATGCCGAGACCGGACAGATTCTGTGGAAGGCGCATGTCACAAATCCGCTGATGAGCGCGCCGCTGATTTTCGGCGATCTCGTGATCGTCGGCGAGGGCGATCCGACGAGCCGCACCTCGTCGCCGTCCGAGCCCGTGATGGTCGGTCAGGGCCCAAGCGCGCTGATCGGTTTCGATCGCGCGACCGGCGCGATCCGTTGGCAGACGAAGCTCGCCGGATCGGCAATGCCCACGCCGGCCATCATCGACGGTGTGCTCGTGCATCACGACGGCGCCGGATGGATCAGCGGCCTCGACCCAGCGACCGGCGAGAAGAAATACGCGCGCTCAATCGGATCGATGGCGTCGATGACGGCGATGCTGCCCGTCGGAAACGGCGACTTCGTCACGTTGGGCGTCGGCACCAACGCCGCGTGGCGACTGCACGCCGATGACGGAACGCTCATATGGCGCAGCTCCTTCTCTAAAGGCGCCTCCGGCATAGGAGACTGTCCTCCCGTTACCGACGGCGCACGAGTGTTTTGCGATTACGTCTCCCCGGTCTTCCCCGATACTTCGACGGTCATCGGCAATCTCACCGTCCAGCGCGTCTACGCCCTGGACCTCAACAGCGGCGCGCCCGTCTGGGACGTCGCGCTGGAGAGCGGATCTCTGCCGATCCGCAATGAGGCCGCCATCCCGCTGCTCGCCGACGGCCTGCTCTACTTAGGAAGCGCGATCACGCCGTGGATGCACGCGCTCGACCCGGCCAGCGGCATGCTCGTGTGGGAAGCGCCGACGAAGGGCTCGGTCAAGGGCGGCGCGGTCGACGTCGACGGCGTCGTATACTTCGGCGATTTCGGGGGTTATCTGTGGGCGCTCGACGCCAAGACGGGTCACGTGGTCGGCGATAAGCTAATGAAAACGCCGTTCAACGTCGGCTCGCCGATCGTCGTCGGCAAGACGCTCGTGATCGGCAGCGACTCCGGCGCGGTGATCGCGATCCCACTCGAAGACATCCGCAACTCACACGATTCGTAGGCCGCGCGCCGCCGCAACAGAGCCGGGAGAACGTTACGCTCGTGATGGCTCGGGCGAACGTTGTCCGGCTCTGTTGCTCCCTCGGCTCATGATCTAAAAGAGATTCCAGAGGTACTGGTTGTAGACTTCGTGGTGGTACTGCACCTCTTGCGCCTTCACGAAAGTTCCGAGTAGGCGCGGGCAGCGATCCGCGCTAGCCTGTTTGAGGTCGGCGTAGCGATTCTTGACGTCAGCGCCGAGCAGCTTGCCGGTCCACTCTGAGGCGCGGAACGCCGCGAGCGCGTCGTAGATGTTGTCCGGCAGGTAGCGGTCGGCTTGGCGCAGGTTTTTGATGCTGCTCGCCGTGCCCTCGAGGCCCGTCTTGAACACCGCCAGCATCACCATGTACGGGTTCGCGTCCGGTGCGACCGAACGCACCTCGGTGCGCATGCTTCGCTGGTTGCCGATCGGGATGCGGACCATCGAGCCGCGATCGATCGCAGAGGCCTTGAGCTGGTTGGGCGCCTCGAAGTGCGGGTCGAGCCGCCGGTACGAGTTGACGCTCGAGTTGAGCATCAGGCAGATGTCGTTGCCGAGCGTGAGGATGCGGTCGACGAACTTCCATCCGAAGGCGCTGAGTTGCTCGTGGCCTTTCGGCTCCCAGAAGAGGTTCTTGCCGTTCTTGCTCACCGAGACGTTGGTATGCATGCCGCTGCCGTTCACGCCGACCACCGGCTTGGGCAAGAAGCTCGCCGTCATGCCCTGCCGCGTGGCGACCTGCCGGCAGATCAGCTTATAGAGCTGGATCTGGTCGGCGGCCGCGGCCACCTCGCCGTAGTTGTAGTTGATTTCGAACTGCGATGGCGCGACCTCCGGGTGGTCCTTCTCGTTCTGGAAGCCCATCGCGCGCTGCACCTCGGCGACGGTGTCGATGAAGTTGCGCAGCGGATCGCCCGGAAGCGAGTGGTAGTATCCACCCGTGTTTACGTACTCGAACTTGCCCGTCTCGTGGTAGCGCCGCTCGGCGTCGACGCCTTGGAAGAGGAAGCCCTCGATCTCGTTGGCGGCGTTGAGCGTGTAGCCTTCCTTGGCGTAGCAGTCGTTGGCGAGCTTCTTGAGCGCGCCACGGATGTCGCCGGCAAACGGCTTGCCATCGCGGTCGAACACGTCGCCGAAGACGAGGATCTTGCCCGGCCCGAACACGTCGGCCGGCGCCCAATAGAACGCGCTCCAGTCCAGCGACAGGCGCAGGTCGCTCTCGCGCTGCGGCGTGAAGCCGCGGATCGAAGAGCCGTCGAACGTGAGGTTGTCGTGGGAACGCAGCAAGAACTTCTTGTCGTAGTCCAACATGTGGAGGCGTCCCTCGAGGTCGCTAAATAGCACCGTCAGCGCCTTGATGCGCGGCTCCTCCGCCAGGTAGCGCAGTCGCTCTTCCTGCAGCGCGTGGAGCGGCACTCGCTCCTGGCGCTGCGCCTTTGCACGCAGGTTCAGCTCCTCGAGCTCCGCGTAGGGGAGCGCCAGAAAGTCTCGCAGATCCGCGCCGGTCGGCATCGCGGTCGAATTCATTCGTCGTCTCCTGTAGTGTAGGACGCGAGTGTATTACTACGACGCTTGCACAAGCGACGGTGCGCGCCTTTGGACAATCGGTAAAACGTTCGGCTTCCCCGCCCAGCAGGCGTCGAGGGGCTCCGGAGCGGAGGTGAGGCGCCGGAGCGCGTGGCCGCCGCTTACTTCAGCGCGTAAAAGAAGCGTACCACGTGGAAGAACACGGGCGCGGCGAAGATCAGCGAGTCCATCCGGTCGAGGATGCCGCCGTGGCCCTGCACGATCGTTCCGTAATCCTTCACGCCGCGGTCGCGCTTGATCGCCGAAAAGACGAGCCCGCCCGCGAATCCAAGCAGCGTGATCAGCAGCGAGATCGCCGCCGCGACGAGCGGCGTGAACGGCGTCATCCACCACAGCGCCGTGCCGATCGCGGTGGCGGTCAAGATGCCGCCCGCGAATCCTTCCCAAGTCTTGTTCGGGCTCACCGTCGGCGCGATCTTGTGGCGGCCCAGCAGCTTGCCCCACACGTACTGCAGCACGTCGCTCGCCTGATCGACGATCACGAGGTAGAGCAGCAGCTTCGCGTCCGGTCCGTAACCGGGAATGTCGAGCGTGAGCAGCGCCGGCGCGTAGCTCAGGCAGTACACGCAGATCATCAGCCCCCACTGGATCTTGGCTGCGCGCTCGAGGAACGATTGCGTGTCGCCGGCCAGCGCCATGACGGCCGGCAGAAACAGGAAGGCATAGACGGGAATCACGATCACGAAGCCGGACCAGCGCAGGCTGAGCAGATAGTACTGCAGCGGCGTGAAGATGAAGAACGTCCAGAAGAGCGTCTGATGGTCGGCGCGCCGCGTCGTGACAAGCGTGATGTATTCGCGCAGCGCCAGGAACGAGATCAGGCCGAAGAGCACGAGCGAGCCGGTCGGACCGACGACCAGCGTCAAGCCGAAGATGATGCACAGCACCCACCACGTGCGGATGCGCGCATTGAGATTGCCGATCGTCGCGCGCGCTGACGGCGCTCGGACCAGGGCTTTGATCGCTAAGCCGATGAGCGTAGCCAGCGCCAGCACGGCGAGGATGCCGCCGAACGCCCAGACCAGCTGCGGGTCGAAGCGCTGCCCAGCGAAGGTCATCGCGGCTGCAGCACGCACAGCGCGTCGCGCATCCGCGTGAGGAAGTGCTCCTTCGATTCCGCCGGCTCGATGAACGAGGCCGAACCAAGGGTGACTCGGCTGATAAACGGCACGGGTAAGAACTCTCCCTTCGGCAGGATACGGTTGAGGTTTTCGATGTAGGCGGGAATTAGCGAGAGCTCCGGCTTGCGCAGGCACAGGTAGTAGAGCCCGCTCTTGAATGCGCCGACGACCTCGCCGGTGCCGCGCGTGCCCTCCGGAAAGATGATCAGCGAATACCGATCGCCCATCTCAACTGCGATGCGGTCGATCGTGTCACGAGCGCTGACCTCGCGGCTCGCCCCGCCCTGGCCGCGCGGTATCAGAATCGCGTTGAACACGTCTACGGCCATCGCGCGGCGCAGCCCGCGTTCCCAATAGTCTTGCGCGGCGACGGGCCGCGTCTGCTTCCGTAGCCTGCGCGGCAACGACGACCACAGCACGACGAAGTCGAGATGGCTGGTATGATTCGCGAAAAAGATGCTCTGCCGTTCGGGCGGCGTTCCATCACGCCAGGTCACCTGCACGCCGCTGATCAGCCGTGCGCCGGCGGCGATGATGCCCGCGAAAGGCGCCAGATTCAACGCGCGTTGACCTCGGCGACGATGCGCAGCGTGCGCCGCAGGAGCGTGACGAGCGACCCGATCGCCACGATCACGAGCGCGAGCGCGACGATCTGGCCGCGCCAACCCAGCAGCGGCTCGAAGACCGAGAGCACGCAGGCGACGGTCATCACCGCCATGCGCTGCGGCTTGGCCAGCGGGCCGATGAAGTAGTGCCGCGCGCCCATCGACGCGCCGAGCACGCGCGCATACGCGGTGAGCACTGCGAGCACGCCGGCGATCCACCCCAGCTCGCGCCCCCATGTGAAGGCGGTGAGAGAGTAGCCCGCGCCGACCAAGATCGCGAGGTCCGCAAAACGATCCGGCATGTCGTTGAAGAGCTCGCCGTGCGGCGTCCGGTGTCCGCCCTCGACTGCGACCATGCCGTCGAGCATGTTGCACAACAGGCGCAGCTGGATCAGCGCGGCCGCCGCGAGGAGCTCGATCGCGCGCGCGACGCCGAAGCTCTGCCCGCTCGCCCACAGCGCGGCCGCAGCGCCGACCGCGAAGACGAGACTCGCTATCGAGATCGCGTCGGGAGAGATATGCGCGGCGTTGAGCGCACGCGCCAGCGCCTTCGCCCACCCGCGCTCCCGCGTCGCGAGCGGACGGCGCTTGGGATCAGGCGTCAAAGCGATCCGTCATCAACGTGTCGCTAGGAATGGGCGGAAGCAGACCTGCTGGTCCAAGCGCGTTGCGACCGGGCCAAAAGCCAACGTGTGCGCGGCTTGGCTCAGTTGGCCCATCGGCACAACCGCGCGGCCGAATTGATCCGCCTTCGCATACTGCGGCTCGGCGCCATCCAGGCTCCAGAAGAGTCTTTTTTGTTTTTCATCGAGCATCACGAACACACCGTCCGATCGGGTGGGCCGCAGTTCTAGCGCGGTGAGCCAAACTGAGGCCGATTCGGGAACTATCATCGCGGACTTGCAGGCGACGACGTCGCTACTCGCGTCGAACCAGGCACGCTTCCAATCGAGAGAGGTTGCGAAGTCCACGCCGCAATGGTAGTCGTCGTAATCGGCGACGCGCGGAAGATATCCTGAGGGATTGAGGCCCGGCGGAGCCGTGTCCATGACGTCGCGATCGTGCGACGCTTCGCTTCCCGTGAATACGATGACGTCAGAGCTGCGCTTGCCGCTATCCAGCCCGAACTCGAAGCGCAGGCCGAGCATGCGGTATTGGCTCGGCGCAACCTTCGCGAGGTCCGCACTGAGCTGCATCTTAGTTTGCTCCGAGACGAGTTTCGGATCGTTAAACATAAAGTCGGTGCCGAGGTAGCATGACTTTAGTTGAACGGGCGAAGCCGGCTGACTGATCGGAGCCGGCATCGACGTCAGGTGTGCGCTCAAGGGCGCAACCTGTGCAGCGAATGCCACGATCGTCAACGCAACCTCCGCGACGAACGTCCGGCGCTTATTCACGCTCTCGCAGGCTCCTCGAAGAAAAAGGCCCTGCATACGCTGGGCGCTTTTTCGTTAGCTTAAAAGGGTCCTCTAAGAGCCTAGACGTGGCTCTTGCGTCTACTCTTATTCTTATCGACGTGCAGCAGCATATATTCGTAGAAGTTCACGCAGCAGGGGCGCCGTTTTCCCTCAGCAAGCTGTTCGATCGTTCGCGTGATCCGGCGGCCTCGTGTCTCGGGTGTCTTGGCTCCCTCGATCCAGCGAACCCAGTCGCGCTGGGCGAGCGTCGCGAGGTCCTTCCACAACGCTTGGGCCGCGTGAGATGCGGCGAAGGCGGCGCGGAGATCGGCTGGGATTTTGAGCTTCGGCTCGGGTCCTAAGATGGCGAGACTCACCGTGTCGCCGACGCCGGCACCGGAGCCCGCGAGCATCGCTTTGTTCACGCGCAGCGAGCTACTTCCGGACGCGTTCGTGTCTATCGGCGCTCGGAAGGGATGACCGTTAATAGTGCCTTCGATCGTAGCCATCCCGCGCAGTTTCTTACCGACCGCTTCCGGGACGTTCAGCGCGGTCGAGGAACTGCTCTTCGCCGCTTGCGAATGCCGAGCGAGCCGCGCCTTGAAGCGCAGCACCGCCGGGCCGTCGCTAAAACGGGATCTCGTCTTCGAGCTCGTCGCCGACGTTGTCGGACCCACCGGCGGCCGGCGCCTGCGCCGGTGCTTGGCTTCGGCCGCCGCCGTTGTATCCGCGGTCACCCGAGTCGGCGTCGTCGCGGCGCGACGAGAGCATCTGCATGCCCGAGATCACGACCTCGGTCGCGGTTCGGCGGATCGGCTGGCCGCTCTCGTCCTTGAGCTTCGTATCGTCGTACGAGCGGATCGAGAGCCGGCCCTCGACGAGCACCGGGCTACCCTTCTTGAGATAGGTGTTGCAAGTCTCAGCGAGCCGCTCCCAGGCGACGATGTCCACGTACATCGTGTCTTCGGGCTTGGCGTCGCGCTTGTTCGGATTCACGGCGATGCGAAACTTCGTGACTGCCGATCCGGAGTTGACGTAGCGTATCTCCGGATCGCGTGTCAGGTTTCCGACCAAGATCACCCTGTTGAACGAAGCTGACATACTACACTCTCTTTCGCCAAAATCTTAAGTTCGGTACGAGACTACGCCCACAGAGTGTCAACTGTATGGCACAGATATTGCCGAACGGCCGCTTTTTATGCGGACGCCGGAGGCGCCGGCGGGGCGGCGGCGGCCAGCGCGGCCATGTGGGTGAGCATCTTCGCGTCCAGCCGGACGACCAGTGCGCGCAACACGTCGTCGTGCAGCTTGAGCTGCCGTTCCAGCTCCTTAGAAACGCCCGGCTGACTCTTGAACTGCATCACGACGTAGTTGCCCTCGCGGACGTCCTTGATCTCATACGCGAGCCGCTTCTTGCCGAGCCGCTCGATGCCGGATACCTCGCCGCCCTGGCTCTTCACGATCTCGCCGATCGCATTAGCCCGCTCCTCGACCTCGGCCTCTTCGAGCGACGGCCGTAGAATATACGTTACCTCGTATTCATTCATCGGCCGCCTTGTTCGCGGGGCCGCGCGCCCCAGCCTGTACGACTTTGAGCTGACCCGGCGCTCGGCCGCCCGGCAGCCTATGCGGTCCCGCATGCGCCGGCCTCAAGGACTCTGCAAAAACGTTTGGAAGGTCCGGTCCTACCCCGCCCGCGGAACGGTTGCTACGAGGAGAAAACGATGGTTGCTAAACCCTTGGTGGTCGTCGCATCGCTTACGCTGTTTGTCGTTGCGGGATGCGGGTCGAACGGCGCCCTATCGAACCTCCCGGCGCAGCATGCGTCGTCCAAGGTGCGTCCGGCCGCGGGACATCCGGTCAGCCAGTACATCAAGAACGTCATCGTCATCATCCAAGAGAACCGCAGCTTCGAGAACTTCTTCGCCGGGTTCCCAGGCGCCAACGCCCCGACGTTTGGCTGCGTCGGCGGAAATAGCGCGACGCCGTTCCGCGCGCACGCTGGTTCCAGCTCGGGTTGCCCATCCGGCGACACGCAGGTGCCGCTGCACCCGATTACGTTCGTCGGTCCGGATCTGCGCCACGATTGGGGTTCCTCCATCAAAAGCTGGAACAACGGCAGGATGGACGGATTCTGGAAGTACGGCCAACACAAGAGTGGCGCCTATGACGCGTATGCGTACGTATCTCCCGACTTGATCCAGCCCTACATGACCCTTGCGGACACGTACGTGCTCTCCGATGAGATGTTTCCGACCGAGTTCGGCGGGAGCTTCACCGCACATCTGACGCTCGTCGCGGGCACCGACGACATCAGCAATAGTCCGCCGAAGGCAGAGGTAAATTATCCGACGACGCCCGATGGCTGCGACTCCGTGCCGGGCACGACGACTTCGTACATCACCCTGCAACGCAAGTTGAAAACCAATGGTCCGTTTCCGTGCTTCGACCAATTCAACTCGCTGGCCGAGGTGATGGACGCGGCCAAAGTGTCGTGGAAGTACTACGTGACCCAACACGTCGGAGCCGGAAATTGGTCGCCATTCGAGGCGATTAAATACGTGCGTTACGGCCGCGACTGGCGCCGCAACGTCATCTCGCCGCAGACCAAAATTCTCAGCGATCCCGGGAGCAGTAACCTCGCGTCGGTGAGCTTCGTAACGCCGAGCAAACCCGACTCCGACCATCCCGGCGACAAAAGCGACCTCGGCCCCTCGTGGGTCGCCAACGTCGTGAACGCGATCGGCGAGAGCCCATACTGGAACACGTCGGCGATCATCCTGCTGTGGGACGACTGGGGCGGCTGGTACGACAACGCCTCGCCGCCGCAGCTGGATTTTCGGGGCCTCGGCATCCGCGTGCCGTGCCTGATCATCTCACCCTACTCGCGCGAGACCTCTCCGAGTCATCCGGGCTACGTGTCGCATACTCAGTACGAGTACGGGAGCATCCTGCGGTTCATCGAGGAGGCCTATAACCTGCCGTACATCGGGCCGGAGAGCCAATTCTACACGGACGAGCGCGCGACGCCCCTCGACGACAGCTTCGACTTCACGCAGCCGGCGCGGAAGTTCGTGCCGATTACCCCCAAATACCCGAGGTCGCGCTTCCTGCACGAGCCGCCGTCGAACGAGCCGGTCGATACGGAATAACGGCGGCTCGCGCGGTCAGCGCGACGGACTACTGCTCGAGCTCGTGGACGCTATTGTCTTTGGTGTCCGTATAGAACAGCGCCGTGTTGGCGTCACTCGTTCCGGTAGCCAGCAGCCCGAAAACTTCCTGCGTCGTATCGCTGTTGAGAGTCTTGGTCGCCAGCACCGTGCCCCCCGCCGAGATCTCGACCAGCGTGTTGCCGCCGGCGCCGTTGGCGACGACGAGGTTGCCGTTGGGCAGCAAAGCGAGTGCCACCGGGGAGTTTAGCGGCGAGCCGCTGTAGACGAGCGACGCGCACGAGAACTTCTTCTGCTTGCACTTGAACGTCTTACCGCCGGGCTGCACGATGATCTCGCCCGTCGCCAGCAAGTTGCTCACGGTCGTGACTGCAACGAGCGTATTGTCGACACCGTCGGTGATGTAGAGCGTGTCGTTGCACTTGTTTCCGTGGTTGATCAGCGTCCCGTTATACTGGATTCCTTCCGGGCCCAAGGCGCCCCAGCCGGATCCGCCGACGTCGAAGCCCGTGATGACGGCCTCCTCTTTCCTGAGGCCGTATAGGCCGGCGGCGAACTTGACGATCGAACCGGTCTTGGCGTCGCCCTCGAAGATGCTTTCGGGCGCGTATGCCAGGCTGCAGAAAGCGTCGGCGTCGACGACCGGCTCTTTGATCGGCGAGCCGTACGTCTTCACGGCCTTGGCGTGCTGGTTGAACTTCTCGAGGATGCCGCTGGACAATCCGCCACCGTATACGTTGTCGCCATGGCTCACCGCGCCACCGGAGCAACCTTTGATCTTGGCGCTCTGCACGAACCTCGTCGGCGACGAACCCGTCGTGGGATTCAGCAGCTCGATCGTCGTTCCGTTTCCGGCGGTGCCGGTGGAGTCGGCGAAGTTGCAGACCAGCAGCTGGCCCTTCTTCAAGACACCGAAGCTGAGATGCACTTGCGACAGGTCGCGCGGACCCTGGTCGCCGTTCCTTGGATCGACCGTCGAGCCGATGACGACGTCCTTCTTGAGCTTATTGAGGATCGAAGTGCTGTCGGTCGCGGGTGCGAGGGAACTTTGAGCGCCAAAGGCGTTGTTCGCCCCGGCGCTCGATGGGACGGCGCCGCTGCCGCCGCAGGCAGACATCGCGAGAAGGCCGCCGAGCGCCACCGGCGCCGGCAATAGGTTGAAGAATCGCATCGTGTTTATGGCTCCAGTTCGTGGACGTTGTGGTAGGCTGAATCGGTATAGAAGAGCGTCGTGTTCGTGTCGTTTGTTCCGGCGGCGAGCAGTCCGAAGATCTCCGGCGTCTTGTCGCTGTTGAGCGTCTTGGTCGCGAGCACTTTGCCCGCGGCGGAGATTTCGACGAGTTTGTTGCCGCCGGCGCCGTTGGCGACGACGAGGTTGCCGTTGGGCAGCAGCGCGAGCGCTACCGGCGACTTCAACGGAGGCCCGCTGTACACGACCTTCGCGCACGAAAACTTCTTCTGCTTGCACCTGAACGTCTTGCCACCCGGCAGCACTTGGATCTCGCCCTTCGTCAGCAAGTTGCTCACGGTCGTAACCGCAATGAGCGTGTCGTCGACGCCGTCGGTGATGTAGAGTGTGTCGTTGCACTTGTTTCGGTTGATGAGCGTCGCGTTATATTGGAGTCCGCCCGGTCCACGGGTGCCCCAGCCCGCTCCGCCGACGGCGAAGCCCGTGATGACGGCCTCCTCTTTCTGGAGGCCGTATAGGCCGGCAGCGAACTTGACGATCGAGCCGGTCTTGGCGTCGCCCACGAAGATGCTTTCGGGGGCGTAGGGCAGGCTGCAATCGGCGTCGGTGTCCGCTAGCGGCTCTTCGATCGGCGTTCCGTAGGTCTTGACGGGCTTCCCGTGCTCGTTGAACTTCTCGACGATTCCGCTCGTCATGCCGGCACCGTACACGTTGTCGCCCGCACTCACCGCGGCGCCGTCGCAGCCATCGATTTTCGTGCTCTGCACGAACGTGGCCGGCTTCGAGCCCTGCTTCGGATCCAATATCTCGATCGTCGTGCCTTTCCCGGCGGCGCCGGAGGAGTCGACGAAGTTGCAGACAAGCAGCTGGCCCTTCTTCAGCACGCCGAAGCTCAGATGGACCTGCGACAGCGCACGCGGACCCTTGTCGCCGTTCTTCGGATCGACCGTCGAACCGATGACGACGTCCTTCTTTAGCTTCTTGAGGATGGACGTGCTGTCGGCCGGCGCGATCAAACCGGCGTCGCCGACGGCAACTTGCGAGAACGCACCGTTGGCGCCGACGCTCGACGGGACGGCTCCGTTCCCGCCGCACGCCGATGTCGCCAGCAGCGCTCCGACGACGGCCAGCGCGGGGCGTCTATGAAAAAGCATCCTAACCTCGCTCGTAGTACGCAGTGAAAGCCCCGCCCTTCGAATCGCCTTTTTGGCCAACCTGCAAGAGCGAGCGACCGCCGTCACCTTTCATGTGAAAGTTCTCACAAAGAAAACTATAGTCATCGCGACGCCGATGGTGACGACGACGACGCGCGCGAACGGCTGCGGCACGCGCCGAAAGAAGCGAGCGCCCAGATATCCGCCGGCGAGCGCAATTACGGCCATCGGCAGCGCGAACCGCCAATCGATGATGCGCGCGACGACGAATGGAATCAACGCCACGCCGTTGATGGCCGTGGCGAGGACGTTCTTGATCGCGTTCTGCGCGTTAAAGCTCGGTAATCCGGAGAAGGCGAGCACCGCAAGCATCAGGATTCCAGCGCCCGCGCCGAAATAACCGCCGTAGATCGCGATGCAGAACTGCACGCCGAGCTGCCACGGCGCGTGCCGCGGCGCGGCCGGCGCGGCGCGCGTCAGACGTGGGCTGAGGGCGAAGACGATCGTCGCGAAGAGCAAGAGCCACGGGATCAGCCGTTGGAACAGCGCCTGCGGCGTGACCAGCAGCAGATACGCGCCGATCAGCGCGCCCACGACGCTCACGCTGATGACGGGCAGCAACAGTCCTCGATGCGCCACAACTTCTTCGCGATAGCCGCGCGCGCCGCCGATATTGCCGACCCACATCGCCGCGTTGTTTGTCGCGTTGGCCGAGATCGGCGGCACGCCCGCGAACACGAGCGACGGAAACGACAGAAAGCTTCCGCCGCCGGCGACGCTGTTCATCGCCCCGGCCGCGAACGCGGCGAGTCCGGGAAGTAAGATCAGAGCGCGGTGCGTTCGCGCTTGGTAACGCGATAGACCCGGCGCACGTTCTTGAGCGTTTCGAGCTTCGTCAACAGCTTGTGCAAATGGTCGAGGTCGCGGATCTGGACGGTGAGGCTGGCCACGGCGACCCCGTCCTTGCGCACGCGCGCGTTGACCGAGCTCACCTGCGTCTTGAGCTCCGAGAAGACGGCCATGATGTCTTGCAGCAGCTGGGAGCGATCGTCGGCCTCGACCTCGACGTCCACGCCGTGCGTCAGGCCCGCGTCGTCGATCCATTGCGCCTGCAAGATCCGCTCCGGAGTGGCGTTCATGTACGCGACGTTGGGACAGTCGGCGCGGTGGATGCTGACGCCGCGGCCGATCGTCACGTAGCCGATGATCGGATCGCCCGGCACGGGGGAGCAGCACTTCGAGAGCCGTACCAGCACGTCGTCCACGCCGGCGATGCGCACGCCGCTCGACCGGCGCACGCCCTTGCGCGGCGTCGGCCGGCGGCCGATCTTCGTGAGATCGACGACGTTGTCGTGCTTGAGCTCGTCGCGCAACCGATTGACGACGGCCTGCGCCGAAGCGTCGCCGAAGCCGATAGCGGCGTAGAGATCCGTTGGGGTCGCGTAGTTCAGACGCGACGCGATGCGTCCGAGCAGCTCGCCGCGCGCGACGTCCGTACGCAACCCCGCGCGAGCCAGCTCCTGCTCGAGCGCCTCCTGCCCGGCTAAGACGTTCTCCTCGCGGCGCTCCTTGCGAAACCACTGCTTGATCTTGTGCTTCGCGCTGGAGGTCTTGACGATCGAGAGCCAGTCCAGCGAGGGGCGGCCGCTGGACTTATTGACGAGGATCTCGCAGATGTCGCCGTTCTGCATCGCGTAGTCGAGCGGAACGATCCGGCCGTTGATCTTCGCACCGACGCAATGATTGCCGACGTCGGTGTGCACTTGATAGGCGAAGTCCAGCGGCGTGCCGCCGGCGGGTGTCGAATAGACGTCGCCGCGCGGCGAGAACACGAAGACCTGCGAGTCGAACAGATCGAGCTTGAGGTTTTCCATGAAGACGCGCGAGTCTCGCATGTCCTTCTGCCACTCCAGCAGCGCGCGCAGCCACGAGAGCTTGTTCTCGAACTGGTCGGCCTTGCCGCCTTCCTTGTAGCGCCAGTGCGCGGCGATGCCGTATTCGCCGGTGCGGTGCATGTCCCAGGTGCGGATCTGGATCTCGAGCGGTTCGCCGCTCGGGCCCACGACCGTCGTGTGAAGCGACTGATACATGTTGGGCTTGGGCATCGCGATGTAATCTTTGAAGCGGCCCGGCAACGGCGTCCACATCGCGTGAACGGCGCCAAGCGCCGCGTAGCAGTCCTTCACGGTATCGACGATGATGCGGATCGCCGTCAGGTCGTAGATCGTCGAGAACTCGCGGCCCTTGCTGATCTTCGAGTAGATCGAGTAGAAGTGCTTCGGCCGGCCTTGGATCTCGGCGTTGACCTTTAGCGCCTTGAACTCGTCGCGGAGGCGCACGATTGCCGCTTCGACGTCGGCCTCGCGCTCGCGCCGCGTCTTGGCGACGCGTTCCACGATGTCGTGATAGCCCGCGGGATCGAGGTACCGAAGGCACTCGTCCTCGATCTCCCACTTGATCTTCCATATCCCGAGCCGGTGCGCGATCGGCGCGTAAATGTCGAGCGTCTCTCGCGCGATCCCCTGCTGCTTGGAGGGCGGCAGGCTCGCGAGCGTCCGCATGTTGTGCAGGCGATCGGCCAGCTTGATGATGATGACGCGGATGTCCTTGGCCATCGCGAGGAACATCTTGCGCAGATTCTCGACCTGCGCGTCTTCCTTCGATTGGTACGGAATCCGCGTAAGCTTGGTCACGCCGTCGACCAAGCGCGAGATCTCGTCGCCGAACTGCGCCGTGACCTGGTCGTTCGTGATCGAAGTATCCTCGACGACGTCGTGAAGCAGGGCCGCGGCGATCGTCTGATGGTCCATCTCGAGGTCGGCCAGGATTCCGGCGACGGCCAGCGGGTGCTCGACGAACGACTCGCCGGACGCGCGGCGCTGGCCCTCGTGTGCCGCGACGGCGACCTCGTAGCCGCGCATCAGCGCCTCCGCGTCGGCGGAGGTGTCATAGCGGCGGACTCGCTCGATCAGGTCGGTGATGGTCATGGATATCCCGCTATTATAACGCAGCGGGTCGCGCGGACGCGCCCTAGCGGCCTATGGGCTGCTAGCGGGGGAGGGGCTCGGGGCCGGGGTCACAGTCTCGACGTCGAGCCGATTCTTGAAGAAGATCGTCGCGATCTTGCCCTGAGCGTCGAGCGCGAGCCAGAGGTAAATGTTGCCGGAGGTGCAGCGCATCTGATAAATGTAGCCGCGCGCCTCGGGCGGGAAGTCGGGCGCGATCCAGTGCCCCATATAGACCTCGTCGATCAGGGGGCCGAGCTGGCCCAGCGCCGTCGACGTCTCCGTGATTTTCGCGTCGGAGAGCTTGTCCAGCACCTGTTTCGCGTACAGGCTCTTGTTGATGCTCCCGGCCTGCCACTGCACGAACTGCTGGCGCGCGAGTTTGGTGATCACGGGGTCCGCGACCGGCGTGGGCGTCGGCGCCGGTGTGGGCGTCGAGTGCGGGCGCGCGAAACTCGGCGCCGGCGCCGACACCAGGGCGGCGGTTACGATTGCGGCGGCGAGGGCGAACCTCATCGGCGATCAGTACGAAAGGAAGGTGACGACGTCGTGGCCCGCAAGCTTCTCGCGCCCCTTGAGGTCGGTCAGCTCGACCAAGAACGCGAAGGCGTCGACGCTGGCGCCGAGTCGTTCGAGGAGCCGGCCAGTTGCGGCGGCAGTGCCGCCCGTCGCGAGCAGGTCGTCCACGACGAGGACGTGGTCGCCCTTGCCGATGGCATCGGCGTGGATTTCGAGCGCGTTGGTCCCGTATTCGAGCGCGTACTCCTCGCTGAGCTTGTCATGCGGCAACTTTCCGGGCTTGCGCACCGGGATGAATCCGGCCCCGATTGCGTACGCGATCGGCGCCCCGAGAATGTATCCGCGTGCCTCGACGCCGACGACGTAGTCGATTCCGCGGCCGCTGAAACGCTCCACGAACAGGTCGATCGTGCGCCGAAAGCCTTGCTTATCTTTCAACAACGGGGTAATGTCACGGAAAAGGATTCCGGGAATCGGAAAATCCGGGATCGCTCGAATCAGGGTTTCGATCTCCACGACGGGACCGGTTACAGTCGGGGGATCGAAGGGCCTGCAGAAAGGATGGACATGAAGAGACCGTACGCCCTGGCCGCCGCGATGACTGCGGCGCTCGCCGCGGGCACGGTTGCTCCCGCGCTTGCCAACGGCGCGGGCAGCACCACCACGATCATCGTACTCAGTGCTGCCGCAGTCGGCTCCGTCCCGCTCATCGTCAACTATAATCACAAGGTCCGCGAGAAACGAGCGGAGGAGCAGGAGGTCGCGCGCCGGCAAGATGCCTATCGCGACTGGTTCTATCACAAGTACGGCTACTACCCGACCTACGATCAGTTCAGGCAGTGGTACGTGCAGACATACAACACCAACCCGTAGGCGCTAACGACGGAAAAACGCCGAGCCACTCCACGCGGAACGGCTCGGCGTTCTCCTTATGAAACTCGACCTCAGCGAGCCGAGGACGCGGCTGCTGCTCGCCATCGCGATCTCCATAGCGATCCACGAGGCGGCCGCCGGACTCGTGCCGCAGGCACTTCGGCGCCCCTCCCCAAGTGCGGAAGTCGTCACGCGCGCGCAGATCGTGCGCGTCGCGATACGCGCCGTCGCGACGCCGACGCCCCGACCGGTGCGCGTCGCCGAGCGGGTTCGTACCGTTGCGGCAGCGCCGGCGCCGCGCCGTGCCGCGGCCGCTTCGCGGCAGGTTGCGCAAGCCCCGGTTCATCGTGCCGAACCGCGTCGCAGCGTGCCGCGCTCGCCGTCGCAGGGCCGCCCAGTATGGGACGCGGCCGGGAGCGGCAACGGTCACGCCGGCTTCGCGTTAGCCGGTACCGGCACAAACGGCAGCGCCCGCGCGGGCGCAGCCGGCGACGCTGCCGCGCCGGCGAGCGATACGCGCCCGTGCGGCTTCGTGACATTCTCGGATCCCCACGGCTCGCAGTTCGACTCGCGCACGCGCGGCTTCTGGGTGGACATCCGCATGGCGGTCCGCTTCTCTGACGGAACGACGCAGTCGATGATTCTCGACTATCCTTGGTACTATCCGAGCGAAGCCGCCAATCCGTGGTCGGACGCGAACCTGCGCGATCCGAACTTCCCGACGCGCTTCCAGCAGCCGCCGCCCGAAAAGGCGATGGGTGAGCCGCCGCTCGTGCAATACGTCATGGCGCATAGCACTGCGGACGGACTCACCCTCTTACGCGATTGCCCCGCGCTATCGCCGGCGGCCGAGACTCCTTAAGTTCCCAGCGCGTTGTCCGGGCTGACGGAGACCGGCCAATCTCCGGCATTGGTAGTGAGCTTATTGCTCAGCGACGTGCCGTTGGGATAGGCGATGTCCGCAATGACGAACGGGCCGGCGCTGGTCTCGACGCTCACGTACAACGTCTTGTTGTCTTTGCTGAGCGCGAGCCCGAACGGGAAACCCGTCACGCTGATCTTCTTCGACGGATTGGTCTGCCCCGCGGGAATGTAATCGATCGTGTCCGAGGAGTCGTCGAGCACGATGATGTTGCCCGATTTGTCGACTTCGAGAGCGCCCGGCGAGCCGACGTTCAGGTTGAGGTTCTTGCCTGTGGTCGAGCCGGGAGCGAACTCCTCGACCTCGGTTCCCACCTGTGCGTACAGGTTATCCTTCGAATCGGTCGCCAGATACTCGGGACTGCTGGCGACGCTTATCGTAAGCGATGGGGATGTCTGGCCCTTCGGATACACGGTGATCGTATCGTTGCCGACGTTGGCGCAATAGACGGTTCCGGCGGCGTCGACGGTGAGGCCGGTCGGCCGGTTCACGCCGTTGGTGATGGTCAAGAACGGCGTCGTTTGCCCGGCCTTGTACCCGGTGATCGAGTTTTTGTTGCTGCCATTGTAACCGATGTTCGTCGCGTACACGCTGCCGGACGCGTCGACGAAGAGGCGCTCGGGATTAAAGAGGCCACTGGTGATCTGGCCTTTCTGCGCGCCGGACGAGGAGTAGATCGTGATGGTGCTCGTATCGTAGTTGCCCCAATAGATCTTGGTTCTCACCCTGTGATGACGGTCCGGCGAAAACCAGCCCTGAGCGTGCGAGCCGCTCGCGTTCGAAGTCGTGCCGTGCCCGGCCGCGAGAATGCGATTGTCGCTGACCGTGCGCTTCGCGCCGGGCTGCGCCGCAGGCGCGGAGCCGGTGCTTGGCGGTCCTGCGGCAGAGCAACCTGCGGCCAGCGTGACGAGTAGGGAAGCCGCCGCCGCGCGACGGCCAATGGAAAGACTGGAGAGCAAAGCGAAGTCCTCCTGGCGTTAGTGAATAGGGATGGCCAGGAGTTTCTTTAGACTTTCAGCTCGACCTTTTCGAGGGCGCCCTTCGTCGACACGACGTGGTGATTGAGGCGCAGCTGCTCGGGATCCAAGCCGAACGCGAGGCCCAATAGCTGGGGCAGATGGAAAATCGGAACGTCGATCTCTTGCTTGAGGACACGCGCAGCGTCGGGCTGCTGTCCGTCGAGATTCAGATGACAAAGCGGACACGGCGTTACGAGGAGGTCGGCGCCCTTCTCCTTAGCCTCGATGATGTGGTTGCCGCCCATCGCGAGCGCCTTGTCACGATTGAACGTCAGCATCGGGAAGCCGCAGCACTTCGTCGAGCCGCGATACTCGACGGGCTCGGCGCCGAGCAGCGCGATGAGCTGTTCGAGGTACGTCTTGCGCTCGGGCCGCTCGCGCAGGCCGAGTTCTTCGACCGGGCGCAGGATGTAGCAGCCGTAGAACGGCGCGACCTTCAATCCGGTCAACTTGCGCTTGATGGCGACGGCGACGCGATCGATGCCGATGTCTTCGAAGAGCATCCAGAGCAGGTGCTTGACCTTGGTCGTGCCGCCGTAGCGGAAGCCTTGGTCGGCGATCGTCGCGTTCGCGCGATCCATTCGCGCCGGGTCCCTCTGCAGATGATAGTTGTGATTCGAAAGCACGCCTTGACACGTGCTGCAGATCGTCATGAGATCGGCGCCTTGCGCCTCGGCCATCGCCAGCATCAACGCGTTGAGCGCGTCGCCGAGCTCGGGATTCTGCTCGCTCAGGACGCCGGCGCCGCAGCATGGCGCCGACTCGAGCTCGTGCAGCTCGAGACCGAGGGGCTCGGCGATGGCCGTAGCCGACACGTAGAGCTCCGGGCAGGCGCCTTTCGAGACGCAGCCGGGAAAGAACGCAACCTTCACTTGAACCGTCCTCCGACACGTTCGAAAATCGCTTTGATGCGCTTGAACCCTGGAATTTTGTGATGAATCAGCGGCGGGAGCTTGCCGGCGCGCAGCAGGTTGAACGCGCTCGGAAGCACTTTGAGCTGCTCGACGAAGTTGAAGTAACCGATCGATTTCGGCATCAGCGTCAGCTCGTTGAGCCGTCCGCTGTCGCGCACGGACTCGGCGAAGGCGTCGGCGTGACGTGTGCCGGGATTGTTCGTGAACCCGGCGTCGACCGCAAGCTTGCGCAGTTTTAAGATCTGTTCTAGCGGCGCGACGCCCTTGGGGCACTGCGTGACGCACTCGTAACAGTGCGTGCAGTCCCAAATGCCGCCGGACTCGCTGTACTGGCCAAGCCGCTCCTTCGTCTCCGCGTCGCGCGGATCGCCCGTATAGCGATAGGCCTGCGCGAGCGCCTGCGGCCCGAGGAATTCGGAGTTGACCGCGAACGATTCGCAGTCCATCAGGCAGGCGCCGCAGCTGATGCAGCTGACCTCTTGGATCAGCTCCTCCATCGCCGCGTTCGGCACGCGGTACTCCTCGTCGGGCGGCGGGACCGGCTGTTTGTTCTGCAGCCACGGCTTGACCGCGAGGTGCTTCTCCCAAAACGGCGCCATGTCGCAGACGAGGTCGCGGATGACCGGCATGGACGGCGGCGACTCGACGCGGGTCTTTCCGTCCTTGGTGAACTCCTGCAGCTTGCTCTTGCAGGCGAGATTCGCGTGGCCGTTGATCCACATCGCGCACGAGCCGCAGATCGCGCTGCGGCACGCGCAGCGCACGGCCAGCGACTGGTCCTGGTACTCCCGGATCTCGATGAGGGCGTCCAGCACGACCGCGTGTTCCGGGAGATCGACGGTGTACGTCTGATAGCGCCTTGCCGGCGAACGGTTCCAAGGAGGCGGATACGGCTCGCCCGGGATCGCGTTGTCGGCGTAGCGGCCTTCGGGGTTGTAGCGCCCGACTTCGATCGTAAACTGCATTTAGTAGGTGCGCACCTCGGGCTTCCAGCGTGTGATGGTGACGGGAACGTGCGAAACCTCCGGCTCGCGATCGTCGCGAAGGGTCAGCACGATGTGTCTCAACCAGTCCGCGTCGTTGCGTTCCGGATGTTCGGTGTGCGTATGCGCCCCGCGGCTCTCCTTGCGCTCGAGCGCGGCCCGGATGATCGCTTCGCCGCAGTCCAGCAGATAGCCGAGCTCCAACGCGAACTCGAGCGCCTGATTGAAGACCCTGCCCTTGTCGCCAACGGCGATGCGCTCGTAGCGCTTCTGGTATTCCTTGAGGGCCGCTAGTGCCTCGCGCAAACCGGCGTCGTTGCGATAGAGCCCGACCTTTTCGTCCATCATCGTCGCGAGCTCGAGGCGCAGACCGGCGGGCGTGTCGCCGGTGTACGGCCGCTCGAGCAACTCTTGCAGACGGGCCTGCTCAGAAGCCAGCAGATTTTCGCCGCCCGTGCTGGCCGTCGTGCGCTTCGCGTAGTCGGCCGACGCCTTGCCGGAGCGGCGCCCGAAGACGATCGTGTCGAGCAGCGAGTTCGCGCCGAGGCGGTTGCCGCCGTGGACGCTGACGCACGCGACCTCGCCCGCCGCGTAGATGCCCGGCACGCTCGTCGCGCCCTCGACGTCGGTCTTGATGCCGCCCATCTGATAGTGCATGCCGGGCCGCACCGGGACGGGCTCCTTGATCATGTCGATGCCGAGATAGTCGAGGGCCATCTCGTGAATCTGTGGGAGCTTCTTCAATATGACCTCGGGGCCGAGATGGCGCAGGTCGAGCAAGACGTTGCCGTCGATGCCACGGCCCTCCGCGATCTCGGTCGCCTCCGCACGCGACGTCACGTCGCGCGCCGCCAGCTCCATCTTGTTAGGCGCGTAGCGCTTCATGAAGCGCTCGCCCTCGGAGTTCAGCAAGTAGGCGCCCTCGCCGCGTGCAGCCTCCGTCATCAAGAAGCCGCTGCCGGCCAGCGTCGTGGGATGGTATTGCACCATCTCCATGTCCATCAACGGCGCGCCGGCGCGATACGCGAGCGAATATCCGTCGCCGGTGCAGATCAGCGCGTTGGTGCTTGGCTCGTAGAGACGTCCGAGGCCTCCGCTGGCGACGACGACCGCCTTGGCGCGTAGCAGGTGCAGCTCGCCGGTGATCATCTCCAGCGCCACGAGCCCGCGGCACGCGCCGCCTTCCATGAACAGCTTGGTGGCGAACCACTCCTCGTAGACCTTGACGCCGGCCTTGAGGATTTGGTCGTACAGGGTGACGAGCAGCGCCTGGCCCGTGATGTCGCCGACGAAATACGTGCGCGCCAACGAAGCGCCGCCGAATGCGCGCTTCCCGAGCTTGCCGTCGGGTCCGCGATAGAAGATGACGCCCATGTGCTCGAACTCGATGATGTCCGCGGGCGCCTCCTGAGCCATGATCTCCACGGCGTCCTGATCCGCGAGATAATCGCTGCCCTTGACGGTGTCGAAGGCGTGCGACTCCCAGCTGTCCTCCTCGGAGATCGCGGCGTTGATGCCGCCCTGTGCCGCGCTCGAGTGGCTGCGAATCGGATGCACCTTGGTGACGATCGCGACGTCGGCACCGCCGCGTGCCGCCTCCAGCGCCGCCCGCATGCCTGCCAAGCCGGCGCCCAAGATCAAGACGTCGTGATCGCGCGTCACGAGCCTGTTGTTTCCCCTAAAAGCACGGCCACATCCCGAACGCTTGTTCGATGCAATTCTCGATCCATTTCGACTCTTGCGAGCATAGCAAGCCGCCGGCGCGCGCCGCTACGTTTTTCGTAGCGGTTCGGTTCCCTAGTTGCTCGCCGTCATCGTCGCAGTAGGCCTCCCGACATTTTTCGTCAGGAGGCTTCATGCTGCAAAACGTCACCGCGACGCCCGCGCGCCGCTCGCTCGAGTTCGGAATTTATCGGGACGGCGACAACAATCTCGACGCGATCCAGGAGTCCACGCTCTCCCAGGCGCTACGCACGAGCCGCAGCGATTCGCGCATCGAGTTCACCGTCGAGGACACGACGCGGCTGCGGGCCGACGGCGACGCCGTCGTCTCGGGCCCGTTGCACACCGAGCAGTACACGATCGCCGACGGCGACGTGTCGCGCGTGCACCTCGCGCGCGCGCACGAGATGAGCAGCGAGGCGAACCTCGCGCGCTTCGTCGCCCACACGCTCGACAACGCACAGGCCAGCGGCGCGCAAACGACCTGGATCGATCTCGTCGATCACGGCGGCGGTGACGGCGGCGGACTCGAGACGCGCGACGGACGCTTGATGAGCATGCCCAACATCGCGAAGGCGATCTCCGACGGCGTCGCGCTGCACGCTCAGGAGCATCCCGAGGATGCCGGCCGCAGCGTCGACGGCATCGTGGCGAACCAGTGCCTGATGGACACGATGGGATTCGCCGACGCGCTCTCGCACGCGGGCGTGAAGTATCTCGCCGCGAGTCCCGAGACGATGCTCGCGCCAGGCGTACCCAGCGGCGTCGCGCACGCGATCGCATCGCACGCGCACGATCCCGACGCGATGGCCAAGGCGATTGTCAACGACGTCATGCGCGCGAAGTACGACGCGGGCGAGCTCGACTTCGGACCGGCCGCGGCGTTCGACGTGCTCGACCTCGATCCGCAAAAAATCGCGCATGCCGAACGCAGCATCAAGCGGCTCAACGATGACGTCGCGACCGCGGCGCGCGAGACCGGAGTGCGCGGCGCCGTGCGCCAAGACGCGCGCTCGATCGACGGAATGGCGCGCTTCTCCGAGGCGACGAGCGACATGCCGTGGCGCGCCGACCGGCCCGCGATCGCGTACTACGAGAAGCTGGCAAGCGACGCTCGCCTGAGCGATCGCGTTCGCGGTGACGCGAAGGCCGCCGCCGACGCGGTGCGCTCGCTCGTACTGTCGCACCGCGAGAGCGACGACTTTAAGGCGTTTGGTGGTTCCGACTATTCCGACGCGGTCGGGCCGACGGTCCATCTCCCCACGTCACGCCGCCAGATCGACCCGTGGGCCGATGCGGGGGTGACGGAGACCGACAACGCGTTTTATGACGCAGTCGACGAAGATGCGATGACCCGAGTCATCACCTGAGTCTGCCGACCCTCAATTCCGAAGGAAGGGCACCTGCCGCGCGGAACTGCATGCGGACAGCCTAGACCTACTTCAAACGAGGAAATCATGGCCGCCAAACTTCTCGCAGCTATTACCGTGCTGACGATTGCTCTTTGTGCCGGATGCTCTTCCGGCTCGACCTCATCCAGCGCTCTTCCCACGCAGCCGGTGCAGGGGATCTCTCCGACGGAGCGCAGCCTCGCGAGCAACTACATCAAGCACGTCGTCGTCATCATCCAAGAGAATCGCAGCTTCGAAAACTTCTTCGCCGGCTACCCGAACGCCGACGCGCCCATGGTGGGCTGGGGCCTGAAGGCCGGCAAGCGAGTCAGGATCAAACTGCATCAAGACACCTTCGAACTCGAACCGAATCTCGAACACCTCTACCCGGCCTCGATCATCGATTGGGATAACGGGAAGATGGACGGCTTCTCTAAGTGGGGGCAGAACCACAACGACGCGGCCTACGCATACATCGAGCGTTCCCAAGTGCAGCCGTACTGGGACATGGCCAATCAGTACGTCCTCGCCGCGCACATGTTCCCGACCGAGTTCGGGCCGAGCTGGACGGCGCACCTGACGCTCGTCGCCGGTACGGACAACGTTAAACAGAGTCCGCTCTGGGCCGTGTCCGACTTCTCGGATGGTGCCTGGAACAGCTGCGATTCACCGAAGGGCAGCAAGACCGACGTCATCACCATGGACCGCAAGGAGCATTACTTCGCCGGTCCCTACCCGTGCTTCGACCAATTCAACACGATGGCCCAGGATCTCGACCAGAACAGCATCACGTGGAAGTACTACGTGGACAAGATCAAGCACGCCGGTATCTGGTCGCCGTTCGAGGCGATCAAGTACGTGCGCCGCGGACCCGACTATCAGAACGATATGGTGCAGCCCGAGACGCAGGTGCTTCAGGACGCTGCGAGCGGCAACCTCGCCCAAGTGAGCTGGGTCACGCCCATAATGGCCGACTCCGACCACCCGGGGTCGCATAGCGATTTGGGCCCCTCGTGGGTCTCGTCGATCGTCAACGCCGTCGGCGGGGGCCCCGACTGGAGCTCGACCGCGATCATCCTTTTGTGGGACGATTGGGGCGGCTTCTACGACAACGCAAAACCGCCGAACCTGGACTTCCGCGGCCCCGGCATCCGCGTACCATGCCTAATCATCTCGCCATACGCCAAGTCGAACTACGTCGACCTTACGCAATATGAGTTCGGCAGCATCCTGAGGTTCATCGAAGAGTCCTTCAACCTTCCGTACCTGGACCAGCTGTCAGGCTCGTCTTCGTGGCAAGGCTACACCGACAGGCGCGCCAACAGCCTCGACAACGCCTTCAACTTCACTCAGCCGGCGCGCGCGTTCAAGCGGATTCACTCGAAATACTCCGAGCAGTACATCTTGAGGATGCCGCGCGACACTAATACACCCGTCGACACGGAGTAGCATAGGAGTCTCAGCGCAGTAGTTCGACTCGGGAGGGATAGATCGGCCGGTTGATGATGCGCTGGAGCGTCATCGCCGGCGCGGTCAGCGCGAGGTTGGAAAACTGCGCGAACGCCTCCCGAGTCGCCTCGCCCTCCGCGTAGCGCTCGTTGCGCTCCATTTCCACCTTACCGGTGATGGGCAGGAAGCGCACGAAGCGCCCTTCGTCGTCTTCGCTCACCTCGACGAGGCCGGAATCCGCGAAGACGCGCAGCGCCGCGCCGATCGTGCGGTCCGCCACACGCTCGATGTCCAAGATGCCGGCGAGCTGCGCGTTGTCGCCACGCACCAAAGCCTGTCGTGAGCCCGTCGCAGGGTGCGCGAGGCTGCGCAGTCCGCGGTAGATCTCGCGCAGCCGCGGCAGCGGCGGAGCGTCGAGATCGATGAGATACTCGTTGAGCGCGCGGTCGTGTTCGCCGTAGAGCAGATGGATGCGCGCGGGCGCGCCGTCGCGCCCGGCCCGGCCGGCCTGCTGGTTGAACTCGCCGAAATCGAAGTTGAGGTGGTAGAGCACGACGTTGCGCACGTCGGGCAGGTCGATGCCCTCGCCGAAGGCCGACGTCGCGACCACGACGCGCAGGCTCCCCTCGCGAAAGAGCCGCTCCACCTCGAGTCGCTCGGCGTTCGGCATCTTCCCATGGTAGAAGACGACGCCATTGCCCAACGCTTTGCGCAGGCGCTGCGCGACCTTCGCGACCTCCGGCCGCGAGTTGCAGTACACGATGCCCTTCTCGCGCTCGCCCGCCGCGCCGAACAGGTCGGTGAGATAGCCGATCTTGTCCTTGGTGTTGCGCGCGTCGGCGACCTCGAGGTTTTCGCGCACGGTAGGATCGATCACCCACGCGTCGATCTTCAGGTCCTCGACGATGCGGCGAAACGCGTCGTCGCGCGCCGTCGCCGTCAGCGCGAGGATCTGCGGCGCTCCGAGCGCCGCGATCGTCGTCGCGAGGCGCGAGTACGCCGGGCGATGCCGCGACTCGTGCAGGTGGTGCGCCTCGTCGACCACGACGAAGGATGGCGCGCCGCCGCCTTGCAGCGCGTCGCGGTGGAACTCGAGAAACTCCGGCGTCGCGAGCACGACGTCCCACGCTCCCTCGCGCAGCGCGCGGAAGAGATCCTCGCGCTCCTCGTTGTCGATCGAGCCGTTGGCGCGAAAGCAGCGCAGCCCGAGCGGATCGAGCGTGCGGCGCAGCGCCTCGTACTGATCGTTGGCGAGCGCGCGCAGCGGATAGACGACGAGCGTCTTGGCGTCGCCACCCAGCGCGCGCATTGCCGCAGCGAACTGGAAGCAGAACGACTTGCCGCGCCCCGTCCCGAGCACCGCGAGCGTGTTCCTGCCGGCGTCCACTCGCTCGAGCACCGCCAGCTGCGCGGCGTGCGGCCGCGCGGAGCCGAGCAGCGCCGTGAGCACGGCCTCCTCGGCGTCGAGCTCGCCTCCGCGACGGGCGTGCGCGCGCTCCTGGCGCCGTCGCGGCGCGAGCGCGCCCGCCGATTCGCGCTCGACGAAGATGTTGACGCCGCGATGCTTGCCCTGCCCTGAGCCTGTCGAAGGGTCTTGCGAGCCTCCCGTCAGCGACGCGATCCTCGCGCGATAGCGCGCTCCCGCGTCGATTTGTGGCGCGATGTGCGCCGCCATGCGCCGGTTGAAGAATCCGAGCTGCAGGTTGCCGTAGTGCACGGCGATCGCGTTCGGGTCGTGCGGGTTGTGCGGCTCACGGCGCACCTCGAGCTCCGCGCCGACGCGCAGCCCGGCGATGACGTCTTGGCGCCCCTCGAACGACACGCCCGCGATCTTCGTGTGGAAGCGCGGCGCGTCGCCGATCGTCGCATAGGGGTCGCGCAGGTAGCCGTCGCTTCGCGCGAAGAGGCGCGCAACGAATTCGTCCGCGCCCGACTCCGCTTCGACGGGCTCGGCGTCGCTCAGGACCGGCGCCTGCGGCGCCGGCCGTTCAATCGAAAGGGGATCGGCTAGGGCACGAAGTGCCGCCTCGAAGGCAAGCTCCGAGCGCGTGGGCTCGGGGAGCGACCTACTCCTTCGGTTGCTCTGAGCTGCTGGCTTGCTCTGAGCTTGTCGAAGTTTGCCCTGAGCTTGTCGAAGGGAACGGGTCGAGGTTGAGCGCGATTTCCTCGTGGCCTTGCTCCATCGCGGCGTCGTGCAATCCGGCCTGCTGCGCGTCGAGCGGATCGAGCGCGCCTTCTTCGCCCACGTACGGCTCCTCGACGGCGATGCCGCCGTCGTCGCGCTTCTTGCGATAGCGCTGCGGCGCCGCCGGCGCGGCGCTGCGCGCGGCTTTGGCCTTTGCGCGGCGTTCGCGGCGCGCGGCCACGATGTCCTCGCGCGCTACGCCGCCGCGGCTCTGCAGCGCGGTCGATTCGGAGCGCGCCCGCGCCGTCACCGTGCGGTCCTGGGCGAGCCCGGCGCGGCGGCGCCGCGCGGCCGCATCGAGCTGGCGCTTGCGGAAGACGAGCACGAGCGGTGCCGAGAAAAAGATAGAGTGGTAACCTCCCGATAAGATGCCGACGAGCAGAGCGAAGGCGAAGTTCTTCAGGCTCGCGCCACCGAGCGCCAAGAGCGCGACCAGCGTGATGACGACGGTCGCGAGCGTGTTGAACGAGCGCGTCATCGTTTGTTTGATCGACTCGTTGACGATCGTGTCGTAAGCCGCGCCCGCCATCAGCTTGGTGTTCTCGCGTATTCGGTCGAGGATGACGATCGTGTCCATGACGGAGTAGCCGATAACCGTCAGCACGGCGGCCAGGAACGCATCGTCGGCACGCTTGTCGGCCAGCGCGTAGATGCCGATCATCATCGCGGCATCGCGCAGGAGCGCGATGACCGTGACGAGGCCGAAGATATAGTTCCAGCCGAAGCGGAACGCTATGTAGATGAACTGGATGCTCAGCGCGATCACGAGCGCCCACAGCGCCTTGGTGAGGTACTCGCGCCCGAGCGACGGGCCGACCGCCGTGATCTGCGACGCCGCGCGATCGACCGGCGCCACCGTGCCGAGCGCATTCCAGACCGGGGTCGAATTGTTGGCGAACGAGGTCTGCGTCTGGATGACGAACTGCGTGCCGTCGGTGCCGGCGGTCGTGACCGACTCCTCGGTCATGCCGAGGCTCGTCAGGGCCGCCCTGACCTTGTCCGCCGTGGTGGGCTGCGTGAATTTCACGGCGATATCGGTGCCGCCCGTGAACGAGAGCCCGAGCCGCAGCATGTGCGACGGCTGGAACCCGTTTCCGCCCTTGAAGCCGTTGTAGATCATCGACCCGAGGCCCAGCGCGATCACGAGAAACGAGATCGTCGATACGATGCGGTACCAGCCGACGATGTTCCAGTTGAGCCTGCGGAATAACATCGCTTACGCTCCCGCCTCCGCCGCCGCACCCCTCGAAAAGATCCCGACGTCGCGGCGCTTCACGCCGTACAGCTCGGGCGTCGTGAGGATATCGTTGTCGACGAGAACGTCGACGAAGAAGCGCGTGATGAAGACCGCCGTGAACAGCGAGACGACGGTGCCCCAGAAGAGCGTGAAGGCGAAGCCCTTGACCGTTCCGGTGCCGAGCAGGTAGAGAACGCCGGCGCCGACGATCGTGGTGAAGTGGCTGTCGAAGACGGCCGAGAACGCGCGCTGGAAGCCGACGCGCACCGCGGCGCGCATCGTCTTACCGTTCCAAAGCTCTTCCTTGATGCGCTCGAAGATCAGCACGTTCGCGTCCACGGCCATGCCGATCGAGAGCACGAAGCCGGCGATGCCGGGGAGCGTCAGGTTCGCCTGCGATATCGCGAGGATCGCGAGCATGATCAGCACGTAGATCGCGAGCGCGACGTCGGCCAGAAGGCCCGGCAGGCGATAGACGAAGATCATGAACAGCAGCACGAGTCCGAGCCCGAGGGCGGCGGCGCGCATCGATTGGATCAGGTCGAGCTTGCCCAGCGTCGGGCCGATCGTCTCTTTCTCGATGATCTCCACGCCGACCGGCAGCGCGCCGGCGTTGAGCTCGTTGGCGAGCGTGATCGTCTGCTCTTGCGTGAAGCTGCCTGTGATCTGACCGCTGTCGTAGATCGGGCTCTGGATGATCGGCGCTGAGAGATAGCGTTGGTCGAGGAAGATGCCGAGCGGCTTTTGCAGATTCGACGAGGTGAGCTTGCCGAACTTGGCCGGGTTCTTCGTCTGGAACGTGATGTCGGGACGGCCGGCCTGGTCGTAGCTGGCCTGCGCCGCCTTGAGATCCTTGCCGGAGTACACGACGTCGCCGCTCTTCTCGTACGCCGTCTTCGAGACGTAGAGCTCCGCGTCGGCCTTGGCCTTCGCGTTGAGGTTGGGCTGCTGCAGCGCGGCGACGGCGGCGTCGGCCTTCTGCACGACGTCAAACGGAACGATCTTGTATTCGAGCACCGCGACCTGCTTGAGCACCTGCTCGGCCTGGTCGGGATTCTTCACGTTGGGAAGCTCGACCAGGATGCGGTCGGTGCCGATGTTGCTGATCGACGGCTCGGCGACGCCGAGGCCGTTGATGCGGCGGTCGATCACCTCGCGGGTCTGCGCCTGAACCTGGCTCGTGATCTGCGGAACCTCGGCCGTCGGACGCAACTGCAGCAACAGCCGCGCGCCGCCCTGCAGGTCGAGGCCGAGGTGAATCTTCTGCTGCACGGGCCACGCCTGCCAGATGGAAACTGCGCAAATCGCGACGATGACGAGCGCCTTAAACGGCGCCTTCAGGTTCTTCCAGTTCATTGGAGCCGGTGGAGCTTAGCCTTCCGGCGGCGCCGGGCCTGCCGTCGGAAGGGGTGGGATTCCAGAGGCGGCGGCCGATCGCGAGCAGCCCGGCGATCGCGGCGACGGCGATCGCGCTCCACACCGCCCCTTGGACGGGCCGTCCGTAGATGAAGGCCCCCGTCGCAAAGAGCGCGCCGTACACCGAGGCCAGGCCGAGCACCCAGCCGAGCAGCGCGAGCGAGAGCGAGTCGGGCGACGCGGGAAGGTCACCCAGCCGGCGGACTCGCGCCCAGCCCGGCCCGGCGGGCCGAACCAGGCGGTAGAACGCGGCCAGGACGCCCGCGTCGACGGGCGGCGTGAGGAACGTGACGGCGAGCCATACGACCGTCGTGATGCCGATCGTGATCAGCAGCGCGTCGACGCTGTCGACGGCGTGGCCGAGTTTGGCGGCGAGGAAGAACGCGAGCGAGACGACGAACGACGCGGCCATCGCGCTCACCTCGCTCCACGCGTTGATGCGCCACCAGAACCAGCGCAGCAGATAGATTAGCCCTGTGCCCGCGCCGATCGAGAGCAGCAGGTTGAACGCGTTCTTCGCGTTGTCGAGCGCCAGCGTGAGCGCGACGCCGACGCCCATCAGCAGCACCGTCACGAGCCGCCCGGCGAAGACGAGCTCGCGCTGGCTGGAGCCCGGCCGGATGAAGCGCTGATAGAAGTCGTGCACCAGGTACGACGTGCCCCAGTTCAGGTGCGTCTCGATCGTCGAGCGGTAGGCGGCGAAGATGCCGGCGACCATGAAGCCGGCGAAGCCCGCCGGCAGGAAGACGAGCATGGCCGGATAGGCGATGTCGTTGCCTATCAGATTCGGCGCGACGGTGGGGAAGCGTAGGTGGATGTCGTGCAGCGACGGATAGACGATCGTCGACGCGAGCGCGACGACGATCCACGGCCACGGGCGCAGCGCGTAGTGCATCACCTGGAACGCGAAGGTGCCGAAAAGCGCGTCGGACTCGGTGCGCGCGGCGAGCATGCGCTGCGCGACGTAGCTGCCGCCGCCCGGCTCGGCGCCGGGATACCACACCGACCACCACAAGACTGTGAGCGGGATGACGAAGATCGCGAGCGCCGTCTTCGGGTCGGCGAAGTTCGGCAGGATAGAGAGCGTGAGCGCGTGGGTTTGCGCGACGTGCGTCACGAGGCCGTGCAGGCCGCCGACGCCCGGCGCGTGGATCGCGAAGTACGCCGCCGCGAACGCCGAGCTCATGGTGATGCAGAACTGGATCATGTCGGTGACCATCACGCCCCACAGCCCGGCCGTCGCGGCGAAGATGATCGGCACCGCGACGCAGATCGCGAGCGTCTCGGCGCGCGGCCAGCCGAACAGAATTCCGGCGATCTTCACGAGCGCGAGGTTGACGGTCGCGATGATCCAGCAGTTGAAGAACAGACCCAGATAGATCGCGCGGAAGCCGCGCACGAACGATGCGGCACGCCCCGCATAGCGCAGCTCGTAGAACTCGAGGTCGGTGAGCACGCCCGAGCGCCGCCACAGCCGCGCGAAGAAAAAGACCGTCGCCATTCCGGTGAGCAAAAACGACCACCAGAGCCAGTTCTCGGCGACGCCGCCGTCGCGCACGAGGTTGGTCACGAGATTGGGCGTGTCGGTCGAGAACGTGGTCGCGACGAGCGAGATGCCGATCAGCCACCACGGCGCCTGCCGCCCCGCCGCAAAGAACTCGGTGATGTTGCGCCCGGCGCGCCGCGCCAGCACGATGGCCGGAACGAAGCTCACGCCCAACGATGCGACGACGATGACCCAGTCGAGCGGGGTCAGTCTCATGCTGGCAGCGCGTTCGGTTCGCTCTCTTCGATGACCTCGGCGGGCGCGAGCGTCACCTCGCTCGGCAACTCGCCGTAGGCGTACACGCCGATCCGCAAGCCGCAGCGCAGTAGGAAATCCGCGAGCATCGGCCGCAGCGCGGCGGTACAAACTACCGCGGCTCGGTCGCGCGGCGTCCGCGTCGCATACGCTTCAATGCGCGCGCGCACGGCCAGCGCCGTCGCGGGATCGTAAGCGTCGGCGCGGCACCAGCTCGAGACGAGCCGCTGTTCGAACGCCGGATCGAAGATCGCCGGTTCGAGCTGCGTCACTCCCCTGCGGCGGAGCAAGTCCGGCACGATGGCTCGGCGCGCCGCCTCGGCTAGGTCGCGTGGCTCGTGCGTACCGGTCTCCAACATCGCTTCGATCACCGCGATCGGATCGCGCGGCCACGCCGCCTCGCGCAGCAACAGCAAGAACGCGCGATGCAACGAGCCGAACGGCAACGCCTCTCCCCCGACTTCCTTCACGAGCGCGGGAACCGTTGCGCGCAAGTGCTCGAGCAGCGTCTGCAGCTCCTGACGCCCGACGAACTCCGGCGCATGGACGCGCGCGATCTCCGCCAGGTGCGATCCGATCACGGAGATGGGATCGAAGACGAGCGCGCCCGCGTTCGCCGCACGCTCGCGCCCTTCCGGTGCGATCCAGGCGGCCGGCAAGCCGTAGACCGGCTCCGGCTCGATCCGTCCGCCGAACGACGCGAGAATCGATTGGTCTGCCACCGCGAGCAGCCGCTCGAGCTCGAGCCGCCCGGCGCCGACTAGACGATCGCGCACGCGAATTGCGTACGTGCGCGGGTCGCGCGCAAGGTCGTCGCGCAGCCGCACGCCGGGCAAGACGACGCCGATGTCGGCCGCCAGCGCGCGGCGCACCTCGCCGATCCGGTCCAGCAACGCGTCCGAGAACGGCGGCGCGAGCAGCGGCGCCAGATCCGCGCCGATCTCTACGGCGATCGGATCGACGCCGACCAGACCGAGCGCGAGCTCGGGACGGCGCATCGCGTTGCGCTTGATGCGATCGCGCGCGTCGGCGGCTTCGGCTTCGCGGCGCGAGCGACGACGCTGCGCACCCGCGGCCATGACGAAGGCGCTCGCGCCGAGCGCCGCAAACAGCGGCCGCGGCAGCGCGGGCACCAGCGCCAGCGCGAGCAACAAGCCGCCCGCGCTACGCAGGACGTCGGGACGCGAGAAGAGCTGAGCCGCGAGGTCGGCGCCCAGAGCGCCGTCCGACGCGACCCGCGTGACCATCATGCCCATCGCGGTCGAGATCAGGAACGCGGGTAGCGTCGTGACCAGCGCGTTGCCGATCGAGAGCAGCGCGAACGTATTGAGCGCGTCGAGCGGTGAGAGACCGTGGTAGGCAATGCCGACGATGACGCCGCCGGTCAAGTTCAGGGCCACGATGATCAGCGCCGCGATCGCGTCGCCTTTGACGAACTTGCCGGCTCCGTCCATCGCGCCGTAGAAGTCCGCCTCCCGCTGCACCGCCTCGCGCTTGCGCCGCGCGCCTTCCCCGTCCAGCGCTCCGGCGTGCACGTCCGCGTCGATCGCCATCTGCTTGCCAGGCATCGCGTCGAGCGTGAAGCGGGCCGCCACCTCGGCGACGCGCTGCGAGCCGCTCGCGATGACGACAAACTGAATCGTCACCAGGATCGCGAAGACAATCAACCCAACCACCAGGTTTCCGCGTACGACGAAGGCGCCGAACGCGGGAATGATCGCACCCACCGCCCCGGGGGACGCTCCCGACGTCAGGATCAAGCGCGTCGCCGAGACGTCGAGCGAGAGCCGAAAGAGCGTCGCGATCAGAAGCGCCGGCGCAAAGGCGGAAAACTCGAGCGGTTCCTCGACGGTGACGGAGAGCAGGAGCACCAACGCCGAGCCGAAGATGTTGACACCGAGCAGCAAATCGAGCAGCCATGGCGGCAGCGGCACGATCAGGATCGCGACGACGGTCAGCAGGAGACCCGCGAACGCGTAGACCGCGCTCTTGCGCGACGTCATCCCGGCAGCACGTGCGCGCGCAGCAGCGCCGCGACGACCTCCGCGACGGCGACGTAGTGCGTGTGCGGTATGGGCTCGCCGGCGCGCGTGTCGCGGTAGAGCGCCCGGGCCAGGCCGGCGTTCTCTACGACCGGTACGCCGTGGCCGCGCGCCGTCTCTCGGACGCGCAGCGCGAGCTCGTCGACGGCACGCACGAGAACCTTCGGCACGCAGACCGCCGGCGGACGATACTCCAGCGCGACGGCCAGGTGCGCCGGATTGACCACGACGAAGGCGGCGTCTTTGACGCGATTCAGGCCGCCGCGGAGCAGCGAGCGGTGCAGCGCGCGGCGGCGGCCGCGCGCGACCGCATCTCCCTCTTCGTCTCTCGCCTCGCGTTTGCGCTCCTCGAAGCTCATGCGCAACTTCCGCAACCACGCGTTTCGTGCGGCACCGCACTCGGCGATCGAGAAGCACAGTCCGACGGCGGCGGCCGCCGCCGCGACGCCCTCGGCTCCCTCCGACGCGCCGGCCGCGGCGCTGCGCCAGCTCGCGGCTCGCAGCAACGCCGCGGCGCTCGTCGCGATCGCCGGCGTCATGGCGAGGAGCGCGCAGGTGAACGCGAGCGTCGCTCGGAGCGAGTGCGCGAGGGTATCGCGCGAGCAGATCCGCCTAAAGCCCTCGACGGGGTTGAGGCGCTCGAACTTCGGTGTGGCCCCGGCAAACGTCACGCCGCCCGTCTGCAGGAAGCCCGCTAACACTCCGGCCAGCGACGCGCCGCCAACGACGAGCATCGCGAGCGCTACGACGAGCGCGCACTGCTGCGTGATTACGCCGCGCGTCGCCGCGGCAACGATCGAACCTCCGGCGGCGGCGGCGAGCGCCGGGGCGGCGGCGAGTGTGGCCGCCGCGGCGGCCGCGAACGAGACATTCGCCGAAAACTCGCTCGACCTCGCGACGTTCCCCTCGCGCCTCGCCTTCGCGATGCGCCGCGGGGTTGCTTCGAACGGCTTCTCGGAGGCGTCGCTCATCGCACGGCTTCGGGCACGGCGATCGCCGTCATCACGATCGCCGCAGCGAACGCGAGTGGAAAGGCCAACGTGAAACTTCCAAAGCGAGGGACGACGCGCGAAAGCGCACCGAATGCGACCTGCACGACGAATGCCAAACCGACGGCGGGCGCGGCGATCTGCAGCGCCACGTCCGCGAAGCCCGTCGCAAAATTCGCCGCAAAAGTGCCCCATGCATACGGATTGAGCACGGCTCCTGGCGGCATCCGCGCGAAGCTCTGCGCGAAACTTACGAGCGTCAATCGGTACGCTCCCGTGAGAAAGAACGCGCCGGTGAGGGCGAGCGACCAAACTCGTCCGAATCCGCTGGGCGCGACCAACTGCAGGCTCGGAGCGATCGCCCGAACGCCCACGTAATCATCGACGACGCGGCCCCCGGCATACGCGCCGTCATAGAGCAGCGACGCCGCCATGCCGAGCGCGCCGCCGATCAGAAACTCACCGGCGAGCGCGACGACCAACGCGCTACCGTCGTCGGGGACGATCGCCCTCACGCCCGGTGCGACGGCCATCGCGAGGAGCAGCGCGAATCCGGCGCGCAGCGGAGCCGGCACGCTCGGATGCGAAAACCCAGGCGCGCGAAAGACGAATCCCACGCAGCGCGCCAAAACGAGCAGCTCCGTCATCAGCGGCCGGCGTCGAGGGCGGGAATGGCGGCGAGCGCGTGATCGAAGAGCCCGGCGAGCAGGCGCATCGCCGGAGCGCCGAACAGCGCGACGGTCAAGCCGACGGCCATGACTTTCGGCAAGAGCGTCAGCGTCTGCTCCTGCACCTGCGTGGCCGCCTGCACGACGGCGATCGCCGTCCCGACGAGCGCTGCCACGACCAGCATCGGCAACGCGATTGCCGCCGTCGTCATGAGAGCGTCGTGCATCAGCCCGTCGAGCGCATCCACGGCTCAACGGTACAGCGATGCGGTTACTGCCGCGTTACCGCGTTGTTGTGGAGAACGCCGGTCGCCACGCGCTGGCGGCAAGCAGCGACGACACGATCGCCCGCGTCGCCGGCGAGCGATTCAGCGTGTAGAAATGGATGCCGGCTGCACCGCCGAGCAGCAGCTCCAGCGCCTGCATCGACGCGTAGGCGACGCCGAGGTCTTCTACGGCCTTGTCGTCACCCTTGCGCGCTTCCATCTCCACGCTAAGTTTTGGCGGAATGCTCGCGCCGCACATAGCAACGAAACGCTGAATCTGCCCGAAGTTCGTGATCGGCATCAGTCCCGGAAGCATCGGGAGTTCGATTCCGGCAGCGCGCGCGCGGCGCTCGAACTCGAAGAAATGGGCGTTGTCGAAGAACAACTGCGAGACCAAGAAGTCGGCGCCCGCATCGGCCTTGATCTTCAGGTTGACGAGGTCGTCCTCGAACGTCGGGGCCTCCGGATGCTTCTCCGGATAGCACGCAGCGCCGATGCAGAAGTCGTAGTTTCGCTTGAGCATCGCGATAAGGTCGCTCGCGTGCGCGAAGCCGCCCGGCGACGGCTCGAAGGTCGCGCCCGCCGGCGGATCGCCGCGCAGTGCGAGCACGTTTTGGATCCCCGCTCGCGCCAGGTCGTCGAAGAGGGAGCGGAGCTCTGACCGGTTCGCGCCGATGCACGTCACGTGCGCGACGACGGTCAGGCCGATCTCCTGCTGAATCTGTTTCGCGAGGGCCACCGTGCGAGCGCGGGTCGACCCGCCGGCGCCGTACGTGATCGAAACGAAGGACGGACGCAGCGGCTGAAGCGCCGCGATCGTGTCGAAGAGGCGGCGCGATCCGGCGTCGTCTTTCGGTGGAAAGAACTCGAAGGAGAAAAATGGTCGCTGCGTCGCAAGTGCCTCGCCTATGCGCATGGCGGCCCTTTATCGAAAGCTCGCCGCAACGCCTCCGCAGAGCAGTGCCCAGCCGTCGACCATCACGAACAAGAGCAGCTTCACGGGCAGCGAGACTACCGGCGGACTGAGCATCATCATGCCGAGTCCCATCAGCATCGCGGCTACGGCCAGGTCGATGGCGACGAAGGGCAGATACAGCGCGAAGCCGATCGCGAACGCGTTTCGCAACTCGCCGACGACGAAGGCCGGGACGAGGACGCTCAGTGGCGCGTTCCGCTCGGGCTCCGGCCTGCGCCGCGCGATCCGCTCGAAGAGCGCCACGTCGGCGGCCCGTGCCTGACGCAGCATGAAGGAACGCAGCGGGCCGGTTGCGCGCGCGAGCGCGCGCGAAGCCGAGATCGTCCCCTTCGAGTATGGCACGACCGCATCGCGCGCGATACGCTGCCCTGTCGGCGCCATCACGACCAGGGTCAATACGAGCGCCAAGCCGGTCAGCACCGCGTTGGGCGGGAGCGCCGAGGCGCCGATCGCCGAGCGTACGAGCGATAGCACGACGACGATCCTCACGAACGACGTGCACATAACGAGGAGCAGCGGCGCAAGCGAAAGCACCGTGAGGCTGACGAGGAGCTGGAGTGGCACGGCCGCATGCCGGCCTGCCGCTCCGACGAACGCGTCCAGCGACATCAGAGCGCGAATAACTCCGTGATGCGCAGCCCGAAGTTCTCTTCGATCGCGACGATCTCGCCGCGCGCGATGGGCCTATCGTTCGCGAGTAGGTTGACGGGATGATTCGCAGCGCGATCGAGCTCGACGATCGACCCGGTACCAAGCTTGAGGATCTCGGCGACCGACATGGTTGCGCTCCCGAGCTCGACCGTGAGACGCAATGGGACGTGCATGAGTACGCCCATGTTAGCCGGCTCTCCAGGTTTTTCGAATGCGCTCACGCGGGCTCTTGGATCGATTGCGTTGCGATCGCGTAGCGGCCGTTACGGACCCCGCAAACGCCGCGGGCCAGCCGCCGTCCTGCCGTCGCCAGCGAGCACCGGCGCATATCGTCGGGGCGGATAGGGAATATCGCTCCGACGGCGATCCCGCCGACAGCGGCGGCCCGAGCGCTGCCCAGATCGATCGCCGCTACGGCCCTGACGCGCACGTCGGCGAGATGCGCGAGCTCCAGGCCGCCGCGCGGTTCAGGTGCGGGATCGCGCGAAAGCGCGATCCCGATCCGCGCCTCCACCGGTCCCTCCATCGACATCTCAAAAAACGTGACGAATCCATCTATCGCGGCGACGCGCTCGACGGCACGGCCCTCGCGCACTCCGCACACCGCGATCAGGTTCGCCGCGATGGCATTGGCCGCGCGGTCGACGATGTCGCGCTCGATTGGAGAAAGTGTCCGAGTGTCTGCGGCCGAGGGCTCGCCGAAGACCGCGCTTGCGAACGCGATCGCGTCGGCCGCGCGCAGAACGATGGCGGCGTCGGCGACGCTGCCGCGAACCCGATACATCATAGCGTCGAGCGCGATCGCGTCCCAGGCGCGCGGATCGGGGATGACCGGCTCGAAGAGCCGGAGCGTGACGTGCGCGCCCAGCAGTGCGGTTAGGGTTTCGCGTATGCCGTTGGCCACGATGCACGCGGCGCTGGCCGGCAGCGACGAGCGCCGTTCGAACCGCACCTCCCGGACACGCTTTCCCGTATTCGACCGGTTTCGGCCTACGGGTGCGAAGCCGAGCGACTTCATTTGACGAGGTCCATGGCGGTCTTTCCAAGATGCGCCTTTGCAGTTTCCGCGGCTTGGAGCGCGTCGAAGGCGAGGTAGGCGTCCTTGAGCCGGATCAGGCTCTTGTCGATATCGATGCGGCTCCGATCTCTTTGCATCGTCGCGAGCGGCGCGAAGCGTTCGTTGCCCGGCAGGCCGATCTCGGGCGCGACGCCGGGCGGCGCTTGCATCTCGTCGCCGTCGCCGCCGAGCCTGGTTCCGGTCGGAAAGCGCGCGAGAGCGAGGCGTCCGACGACGACGCGCTGTGATTCGCGCGTCCCGGTGCGCGGATCGATCGTTTCGCGACGGTAGACGAAGCTGCCGTCGCGCTCGATGTGCGCCTCGCGAACGCGTCCTAGCGATTCGTCCACCGGATCCACGCGCAGCTGCGCCGGCGCATCGCCGGCGGCGCGCACGCCGCAGACCGGCCGCCCGCTACCGTCGACGAGCGTGCCGTTGCGCAGCGCGAACGATCCGTCGCGCGTATATGAGGTCGTCCCCCGGTCATCAGTCGTGATGAAATACGCGTGATCCGGGGCGCTGACCACCAGCGGATCGAGCGCGAAGTCGGAGGCGGCAGAGGGCGTCAAAACGTCGTCGTGCTCGGGCACCGCTCCGGGCGTAAACGCCCGTCGCACGTCGGCGGCGCGGTCGGTGATTCTATCCAGCGCCGCGCTCATCGCGGCGTTCAGAAACATCTGCGGTCTCCCCGCGAGCGGAGCTCGATTCCTATACCTCGTGCGGCCAGCGCGACGCGCGCTTGTGCAAGCGCGCGCGCGACTGCCTCGCTTAGATGCGGACGGCACAAGGCGATCAACGTCGTCCGATTTCCCTTCGTTTGCAAGACGACGTGGATCCGCGCGCTGCCGCGGCCCACCGAGAACGTTGCCCGCCGCAACGGAGCGCCCGCGAAGGCGCTCTCGATCGCGCGCGCCAGCGGCGGGCGCGGCGGGCGAACCTCGCGCGGCCCGCGGCACTGCACGTCCATACACGCGCGCGTCTTCTTGGTCGAGTGCGCACGCGGCGCGGTTTCCAATCGCGCCTGCGCGGGGCCGAAGCGCACCGCCGGAAACCCACTGCGCGGCTGAGCTATGCGCGAGCTACGCGCCGGCATCGGCGATTCGCTTGCCGCTGCGGCCGCCGCGTCGCGCTGCAGCCGTAGCGCGGCATACCATGCCTGCGAAAGAACCCGTCGATCGATCGCCGCAAGCGGCGCCGCCAGAATGCTCACTTCCAGTTGCTGGGTCATCATGGCTCGATAATGGCAGCGGGCTATGAGCTTGCGTTGGTCGCGAGGTTGCCGAGTTGAGAACGACGTTAGTTGCCGCGCGACCGCAGCCTGCGATAACGATTCAAGACGACGCGCACGTAGTTTCGGGTTTCTGCATATGGCGGAACTCCACCGTATCGTTCCACGGCCGCAGGCCCGGCGTTGTACGCGGCGATCGCGAGCTCGACGTCGTGAAAGTGATCGAGCAAGCCGCGCAAGTAGCGTGTGCCGCCTCGAACGTTCTGTGCCGGATCGTACGCGTCGATCACTCCGAGGCTCGCGGCGGTCTGCGGCATCAGCTGCATCAGGCCGCGCGCGCCGGCGCCGGAGGTTGCGCCGGGGTCGAACGCCGATTCGCTTTGGACGACGGCCTCGACGAGCCTGGGATCGACGCGAAACTCGGCGGCGCTCGCGCCGATCATGTGGTCGATCGACACGTGCGAAACGTCGGTCGCCGGCCATTTGTCGCGCGTCTCGAATGCCCGATCGAGCGTCGTCGTAAACTCGCGGCCGGATGCGCCGGGCCCGGCCGCGATCGCGTCGATCCGTCGCCGAACCGCCGCCAGCTCGTCAGCGATCTCCATCGACTTCCTCCAGGAGCGCCGCGAGCTCGAAGAGTCGCGATAGCGTCGCTTCCGAAGCGCTGCTCCCGCCTGCTTGACGCAAGAAGCCCTCGATTCGAGACTCGGCCGCTACGGCGACGCGTCCCGCGCGGTCGACCGGTTCGATGCCGAGCGTTCGCGCGTCGTCAACGCGATCGAGCAACGCGATCGCCTGCCGAAGACGCCGCGCGGCGCGCAGATGCCTCTCGTCGGCCACGTCTTCCATGGTGCGGCTGGTGCTGTGCAGCACGTCGACTGCGGGGAACCTGCCGGACTGGGCGAGGCGCGTCGAAAGCGCGATGTGTCCATCCAGCAGCGAGCGCGCCGCTTCGCTTACGGGATCGCGGTCGTCGCCGTCGGCGAGCACGGTGGCGAAGAGTGTGATGGAGCCAACGTGCAGTTGCCCCGCAACTTCGACCAATCGCGCCAGCTCCGCGAAGACGCTGGGTGGAAAACCACCGCGCCCGGTGCTCTCGCCTGCGGCGACCCGGATCTCGCGCAGCGCCGCAGCAACGCGCGCGAGGCTGTCGACGACCAAGACGACGTCGAGACCTCTACTCCGCAAGGCGCGAGCGTGCGCGACCGCGACCCGGCACGCCGCGACGCGTTCGTTCGCCGCGCGGTCGCTCGTGGCGCAGACGATCGTGTTACGCTCGCCGCGCAGTGCGATCCAGCGCTGGGCCTCGCGGCCGCGCTCGCCAACGAGTGCGACGACCACGGCGTCCGCGGCACAGCCGTTCACGATGGTCTCGACGAAGACGCTCTTCCCGCTCCCCGGAGCGCCGAAGATTCCGACGCGCGCGCCCCGCCCGATCGTCAGCAATCCGTCCACGACGCGAATGCCGGTCCACAACGACACGGCGACCGGCGCGCGCTCGTTGGGAAGTGGCGCGCGCGGCTCCAGGGCAACGCGCGCGCCGCGTAACGTGGGGCCGCCGTCGAGCGGCGTACCGAATGCGTCGATCGCGCGCCCGAGCGCACAGGTTCCCAGGTCCAGCGCGTGCGGTACGGTCGTCACGCCGACGCTTGCAGGATCGCGTGCAAACGCGAATCCATGCGTAGATCGATGGTTCCGCTGTGCAGCTCCAGCACGGCGTCCCCCCGGCGAAGCTCGCCATCGGCGACGATCGTGACCGGCAGATCCGCAAGCACGTCGACGTCGGCCGGATGTGCGCGGAGCGCCAGCGCCTTCTCGCCCGCGAACCGTTTCAGCGCGCCGGCAACGATTGCGGCGACGTCGGCCGGATCGATTCTCAGTTCGCGCGCGAGCACGGCGCGGGCGATCTCCGGCAGCAGGCGCGCAACCGCCGCGTCGACGGCGTCCGCCAAGCCCGCGCGAAACCGGCGTGCTGCCCGAATGGCTTCTTCGCATTCGCTTCCCGTGCGCGTAACGCTAGGGACCTCGGCTGCGGCCTCGGGCTCGCGCGGCGTCGGGCGCAAGAACGCGTCCAGCGGAACGAACTCGTCACGCACGCGGGCGCAGCAGCTCCTGAGCGTCCTCGAGCAGCGGCGAGTGCCGGCGCTGCATGCGACTAACGATCGCTTCGCGCTCGTGAAGAGGATACAGCTCGAGCACGGCGCTCGCGGTCGCCGCCGGCAACGCGCTGATGATCGCCGCGGCCGCATGCGGCGGCTCGCGCTCGAGCATCGAGCGAACGCGACCGGGCGCAAAGCCTTCCGCGTCCTTCGACGCGCGCGCGAGTATGGCGCGCTCGGCCAGCTCTTGTATCAGTGCGGCGACCGGTGGCAGCGCGAGCCGAGTGCAGGCGACGAGCCCGAGCGTTAGGATGACGGCCGGCGCGAGCGGCACGATCGTGCCGTATAGCAGCCACCACGCGTCTTTGCGTGCAACGAGAGCGCGGCGGAAGTCCACGGCTTCGACCGCCAGCGTGTCGCCGCGGCGCGCGTCGTAGCCCACCGCGGCTGCTGCGAGCTCGCGGACTTTCGCCAGATCGAGCGCGCGCGTTTCGTCGACGAACACGGCCGTCGAGACGCGCTTGATCGCGCCGGCCGCCACGCGCGAGACGAGCTCGCGCGTCTCGCTTCCACGATCCTCGCCTTGCTCGACGTGACGATAGCGTTTGCCGCTTGCGTCGTAGCTTTCGCTGCGGCGCACCGCGGCGATCGCCTGCGCGCTCACCGGCGCGCGACGCACGTCGTGTTCGGAGTATTGCGTGCCGTCGTATTCGGCGCGTACGCGCACGATCGACGCGCCATCGCCGAATGCGCCGTCGAGTGCCGATTGGAGGGAGCGCTGCAGGTCGGCGGCGGCATCGCCGGCACGAGGGTCGTCGGCCAGCGCGACGCCGCGGTCGTCGAGAATCGTGACGCGCGAAGGCAGCAATTGCGGCACGCTCGCCGCCACGAACGCGCGAATGCCGGCTACGGCTTCGTGCGACAGCTGCGTCCCGGTGCGCAGCCGCAGGCGCACGCTCGCGCTGGTGTCTGCTGCAGCCTCGTCTGCGAACTCCGCCGGCTTGCCGGGCGCAACGATGACTCGCGCGTCGTCCACGCCGTCGATGCCGCGCAATCCGGCCTCGATGTCGCCCGACAATCCGGCACGGGTCTGCGCGTCGACAACCGACTGAGGTGTGAGCACGCCGATGCCGGCCATAGCCTCGCCGGTGCTGAAGAGGTGCTGGTGCGGCACTCCCGCGAGCGAGAGTCGCAGCAAAAGATCGTTGCGGCGCGCCGCGTCCACAATCACGTTGTCCGACGTCGGCGTAAACGCCACATTCCATCCCGCCAACCGTTCTTCGACTTCGCTGAGCTGCTCGGAATGGAGCGGCTGCGCGAAGAGTGCCGCCCGCGACGCGTGCCCGAGGAATACTCCGCCGATCGCGACTGCGATCACGGCGATCGCGACACCGCTCGCGGCGAAGCGCGCCACCCTCGACAGCGCGTTCCATCGGGTCAGCAACTGCGCCAGCGCAAGCATGTGCTAGATCTGCATGTTGAGGATGGACTGGATCGCCTGCGTGAGGCGCTGTGCGGTGGCCGTCGCGACCGAGAGCGCCACGTCGGCCCGGGCGCGTTCGTAGACGGCCGCTTCGAGCGTTCCGCTGCCGTACGCGAACGCGTCTTCGGCCCGAGTAGCGCCCGTCAGCGAGTTTCCGACCGCATCAAGCGCGTGCATGAAATCTGCGCCGTCCTCCTGCGCATCCGGCGCCGCCGGAAGATCCGGGACGATGGGCTCGACCCTCATAGCCGTTCCAACTCGATCGTCCGCTCGGCCAGCGTCTTCCCGACGTCGAAGATCGATGCGTCCGATTCGTATGCTCGCGAGGCGTTCATCACGGCGATCATCTCGGTCAGGATGTCGACGTTCGTGCCTCGCTCGTTGTGCGTGCCTTCAAACTCGACGCGCGCATCGCCGTCGTCGGAGTCGATCACGCGAAAGTCGGGAATCATGCGGGCGTAGTCGGCGTTCGGTCCGGCCGCCTCCGCTGCGGCGACGTTGCGAGCGGCGACGTCGAGCGCAGCCCGTTGCGCGTCCATGCCGCTGGCTGCCGCATCCAACAAGTCAATCGTCATTTGGCCACCGCCTTGATCTCCTCGAAGCGGGCCCGTTCGACTCCGAGCAGCGCCTCGGTGAAGATCGCGGCTTGCGCGGTCTGCGCCATCGCGGCGTCGGCGGAGCGCCCCGGCGCCACGCCCGAGTTCGCGCGGGCCACGGCGGCCTGCGCGTCGCGCAGGCGCATGTGGGCGGCGGTCATGGCCTCGCGAAGTGAGTCTCCAACGTCAAACATGCGCCCATCGTATCGAGGCGGTTTGACTGCCGGGCATACCCGAATTTGCCGAAATATGTCGTGAGAGCGGGATGAAGATTAAGTTGGAACGGCCTAATTAAGGGGTAAGAATAGGGTTGAAACCGCTTTCGCTGCCCGGTCCGCAGGGTAGAGAGGAGTGGGCACTACGCTATAATGGTGTCCGGAAAAGGAGGAAACGTGCGAATTATAAGATCGCTTCCCGCAATCATCGCGGCAATACTCATCACCGCAATACCGCTGCCCTCGCTGGCACAGTTCACCGTCGGCGTAGGCTTCACGATCGGCTCGCCACCGCCGCCGCTGCCGGTCTATTCCATGCCTCCGGCGCCCTACCCGAACTATCAGTGGACCCCCGGATACTGGGCCTGGGGACAAGCCGGTTATTACTGGGTGCCTGGAGTCTGGGTGGCTCCGCCCGCCGTGGGGCTCCTGTGGACCCCGGGCTACTGGGGCTACTCGGGCGGCAACTATGGCTGGAACGGCGGCTACTGGGGCGCGTCGGTGGGCTTCTACGGCGGCGTTAACTACGGCTTCGGCTACCCCGGCACCGGCTTCTACGGCGGAACGTGGTCCGGAGGCAACTTCAACTACAACACGGCCGTAGTCAACGTAAACCGAACGGTCATCCATAACACGTACAACAGGACCGTCATCAACAACTACAACACCAATCGCGTGAGCTATAATGGCGGCCACGGCGGCGTCACCGCCCGGCCGACGACGGCGCAGATCGACGCGCGGCGCACCGGCCGCGTTCCGACGACCGCTCAAGTGCAAACGGCGAAAGTAGCGGGTCAGGACCGCAACCTCTACGCCAACGTCAACAAGGGCAAACCGCCCGTGACCGCGTCGTCGAAACCGCTCACCGATCCGAAGCAGCTCCCGAAGTATGCGCCGGTAACAACTGCCGACAAACAGGCCGCGCAGGCGAGCATGAAGGGAACTTCGGCTAACAAGGCGCCGACGACCATGAATAAGGCTCCGACGACTACCAACAAGGCTCCGACGACCACGAACAAGATGGCGCCCGAACACAAGGCGCCGACTACCGCCAACAAGGCGCCGACGACCACCCAAAAGCAGCCTCCGGCGCAACCGGCGCACAAGCAGCCGCCGGCGAGCAACACGATGAGCTCGGCGCATCACAAGCCCGCGAACTCGATGCAGGCGCAGCCGATGCATAAGCAGCCTCCCAGCGGTGCGATGCACAGCCAAGGCAGCATGCATCAGGGAGGCCAGCGTCCGCCGCCGGGTGGCGGCCAAGCGCATCCTAACGGCGGCGGCCAACGTCCGCCGGGCGGAGGCCAAGCGCATCCGAACGGTGGCGGCGGCCAAGGTAAGAACAAACCGCCGCGCGGTTAAAAGGTCCGTTCACAAAGCGCAGGGACCCGGATTCGGGTCCCTGCTTCTTTTTTGGAGACTCTTAGCGCGCGATCGGCAAGCCCTGGGCGTCGAGCGGCACGCCGAGCATCAGGCGCGTCACCTCGTCGTAGTTCGCGACGCCGGCCGCGATGCGGTTGGTCTTGAGATAGGCGTTATACGTTCGCCACGACCAATGCGCGAGCAGCGCGTTGATGTGCCGCGCGTTGCGCCGACGCAGGGCCGCGAAGTCTTGCCAAATCAGCGGCACGAACTCGCGATGCGCGTAGTGCCGCTTCTGCGGAAGATACAAAAAGAGCTCGAACCATCCGGAGTACTGCACCGCCGGATCGGGCGAACGCAGGCAGGTCACAACTGCCAAGTAGTTGGCCTCGTCCTCGCGCGCGTAGGCGGCGTCGTGACTCCACTCGTGCGCCAGATCGAAGGGCCGCTCGAACCAGAGCAAGTCCGAGGCCGTCGCGACGTTGAGGGTGAGCGGGTTGACGAAGCCGCTCGTCCCGGTCGCGACCATGAACGGGTCGGCCAGGGTCGGCTTCGGCGGCCCGACGCGCGGGGACCAATCGTCGCCCGCGCGCTGCACTGCAGGCTGCCACGTCGCGCGCAACGCCTCGACATCGAGCGGCTGCGCGGAGCGCGCGTGCGCCGCCGCGGCGAGCGCGTTCATCTGCGCCATCGCGCGCGCGCGTAAGATCGCAGCGGCGGCCGGCGTTACGCGCTCCGGATAAAACTGCACGCGCGCCTCGAGCGGCGCGCGCGCGTAGTTCCATCCCCAGCTCAGCTCGAACCACACCGCGTAGATCCCGACGACGGCGGCGCAGCTCAGGAGCAGCGCGCCGAAATCGGCCGCGCGCGATCGCGAAGGCGCGCGAAAGAACTGCACGGCCAGCGCGACGATCGCGGCGACGCCGAGCAACGCGGCCGCGTCGCCGAGCGACCACGGCAGCGGATGCGTGAGGGCGAATGCGAAATGCTCCCACCCCGGATAGGCGCCGTTGACGTACGCGCGCTCGATCCAGCCGGGTGATGGTTGAAACAGCAGTGCGAGCGCGCCGAGCGCGATCGCGATGAGCTTGGCGGCGGTCTTTAGCGTTTGCTGTACTGGAACCGCTTGCGCGCGCGCTTGCGGCCGTACTTCTTCGACTCTTTTTCGCGCGGATCGCGCGTCAGGAAGCCGTTGCGCCGCAGCGGCTCTTTCAGCGACTCGTCGATCGCGAGCAGCGCGCGCGCGATGCCGTGGCGGATCGCGCCGGCCTGCCCGGCGATGCCGCCGCCCTCTGTCTTGACCGTGACGTCGAAGCGCGAACCGCTCTGCGTGGCTTCCAGCGGCTGACGCACGATCTGGAGCAGCTGCGATCGCGAGAAGTAGTCGTCCAGCGCCTTGCCGTTGACCGTGATCAGACCCTGCCCGAGGGCGAGCTTCACGCGCGCGACGGCGCGCTTACGGCGACCGGTGGTTTGAACGACGTCGCTGACTTGATCCAACGAGGACTCCTATTTCGAAACCGGAAGCGGCGCGGGGTTCTGCGCGCCGTGCGGATGCTCCGCTCCGGCGTAGACGTTCAGGCGGCGCAGCTGCACGTCGCGCATGCGGTTGGTCGGGAGCATGCCGCGCACGGCCTTTTCGATCAGCCGCTCGGGGTGCTTGTCCGCCATCTCGCGCGCCGTCTGCACCTTCAGGCCGCCGGGATAGTTGCTGTGGCGATAATAGAGCTTCTGCTTCCACTTCTGGCCGCCGAGCTCGACCTTCCCGGCATTGACGACCACGACGTGATCGCCGTCGTCGATGTGCGGCGTCCAGGTCGGCTTGTGCTTGCCCGAGAGTGTGCGCGCAATGCGGACGGCGAGCGTGCCGAGCCGCTGGCCCGCCGCGTCCACAATATACCAACCATGGGCGGTCTGAGCCGTCGTCTGCTGATAGGTGCGCACAACCCACGTATCCTACGGGAAAGGCGTAAGCCCCGTCAAGGCGCCGCCCGCTGCGGACGGCCCGAAGGGCGGGAGCTCGGCGAAGGAATCGTACCCGGCGTAGCGGACGCCGGCGAGAAAGAGGCCGTGGGCGGGCGCGGTCGCGGCGGCGATCGGCCGGTCGGGCTGCCGCAAACCCTCGGCCAGCTGCTCCGGCCTGCGGCGGCCGCTTCCACACTCGAGCAGCGCTCCGACCGCCGCCCTCACCATGTGGCGCAGGAAGCCGTTGGCGGCCACCTCGATGCGCAGCAAGGCCCCGCGCGGCTCGATCCGCAGGCGCACGATGCGGCGCACGGCGGGTCCCGCCGCTCCGGCGATCAGGGGCCGAAAGTCGTGCTCGCCGACCAGGCATGCGCCGGCCGCTCGCATGGCCGCGAGGTCGAGGGGACGCGCTACGTGATAGGCGTAGCGCGCCAGCAGCGCGCTGCGGTCGCGCCGGTTCAGGATGGCATAGACGTACGTCCGCTCGAGCGCCGAGAAGCGCGCCGAAAAATCGCTCTCCACCTCCGTGGCGTCGCGGACGCTGCAGTCCCGCGGCAGCAGGGCGTTGAGCGCGACTGCCAGGCGTTCCGGCTCAAACGGCCGGCTCGCCGAGAACGAGACGACCTGTCCGCTCGCGTGCACGCCCGCATCGGTTCTGCCGGCGCCCGTGATCTTGATCGGCTCCTCGAAGAGTTTCGCGAGTGCGCCCTCCAGCGTGCCGGCGACGGTGCGCAGGGCCGGCTGCCACTGAAACCCGCAGAACTCCGTGCCGTCGTATTCGACGGCGAGACGCAGGTCGATCGGGATTACCTAGTGGCTGCGGCCGTGAAGCGCGCGCGTCGCAGCTCGGCGCGCGCGAGCGCGAAGTCGCGGCTGAACGAAGCGTCGTGCATCATCACGTACGCGGCTAGCGTGCCGGCCGTCCATCCCGACGCGATGTCGGTCGGATAGTGCAGCCCCATCAGGATGCGGTTCGCCGCGAAGATGCGCGCCTGCGAGAAGATCGCGTAGCGGTGCTCGGGCAGCAGCTGCGACAGGACGATCGCCGACGACGACGCGAACGCGGCGTGTCCGCTGGGATACGAGGGCTTCTTTCCGGTTCCGTCGGGGCGCGGCCGCTCCCAGTACTCCTTCGCCGATGCGACGAGCCGTTGCACGTCGGCGCCGATGTGATCGAAGAACGCGGCGGTCAGCGGCAAGCGCTCGGGCGTGAAGCCCGCTCCGACCGACGGCGCAAAGAAGAAGACGCTGCGCGCGGACGCCTCACGCGCCTCGAGCAGCTGCGCCGGGCTGCGCGTCGCAACGACCGCGTTCACCGCAGCGATGTCCGCACGCGCCTCGGGCGAGCCGGTCTCGGGCGGCGGCGGCAAAAACGTCGTGAGGTCGATGCGGCGCGGGTCGAGATAGTAATAGCCGGTCGGTGTCTCGGGCGACAGCGGCGCGAGCGCCGTCGCAAAAAGCACGAGCGCGAGGATCGCGATGCGCTGCGGCGTCGTCATCCGTGTTGACGTTGCAGCGGGAAGAGCAGCACTTCGCGTATCGAGCGTTGATTGGTCAGCAGCATGACCAGCCGATCGACGCCGACGCCGATCCCCGCGGTGGGCGGCATGCCGTACTCGAGCGCGCGCACGTAGTCCCAATCCGGCTCGGGGATCTCCTCGTTGCCGGCGAGTCGCTCAGCGACTTGCGCGTCGAAGCGCGCGCGCTGGTCGTCGGGATCGTTGAGCTCGGTAAACGCGTTGGATATCTCCATGTTGCCGCAGAACAGCTCGTAGCGGTCCGCGATCTCGGGATCGTCCGCGCGCCGCTTCGCGAGCGGCGAGATCACGACGGGATAGCCGGTGACGAACGTCGGCGCGACAAGATTCGGTTCGACGATGCGCTCGAAGATCTTGTCGAGCGCGTGGCCGTGAGTCGGCGAGGCCGGCAGGCCGAGCTCGTCGAGGATCCCCGCCGACGCCGCGGCGTCGAGCAGCCGTGCGCGCGTGAATTTTCCGCCCCCGAACCGCGCCATCGCGTCCAGATACTCGACGCGCGCGAACGGCCTCGCGAACGAGATCGTCGCGTCGCCGTGCGGCAGGTCGGTGCCGCCGTCGGTGGCGATCGAGACGAGATTCGCGATCAGCGCCTCGTTGAAATCCATCATGTCGGACACGTCCCAATACGCCGCGTAGAGCTCGAGCATCGTGAACTCGGGATTGTGGGTCGTGTCGATGCCCTCATTGCGGAAGATGCGCCCGATCTCGTAGACGCGCTCGAGCCCCGCCACGATCAGACGTTTGAGGTTCAGCTCCGTGGCGATGCGCAGCTGCATCGCCTTGTCCAGCGCGTTGCAGTGCGTGACGAACGGCCGCGCCGCGGCGCCGCCCGCGAGGTGCAGCAGCGTCGGCGTCTCCACCTCGTAGAAGCCGTGCGAATCGATGAAACGCCGCATCTCCGCGACCAGCCGGCTGCGCATGACCAGGGCGTCGCGCACGTCCGGGTTGACGATCAGGTCGAGGTAGCGCTGGCGGTAGCGCTTCTCGACGTCTTGCAGACCGTGCCACTTGTCGGGCAGCGGTCGCAGCGCCTTGCCGATCGCGCTAAACTTCGTGACGTGGAGCGTCAGCTCGCCGAGCTTGGTGCGAAACATGTAGCCGCGCACCGCGACGAGATCCCCGCGATCGAGATCGCCCCAGTCGGCGAAGGCCTCGTCGCCGACGTCCTGCTTGCGCACGTAGAGCTGCAGCCTTCCGGTGCGGTCGCCGAGGTCCGCGAAGATCGTCTTGCCCATCGTGCGCTTCGTGAGGATCCGGCCCGCGAGGCTCCAGGCTTCGGCGGCCGCATCCTGTCCCGCCTCGAGAAAACCGTAGCGCTCCGATAGCTCGGCGGCGGTCGCGTCCACGTCGGCGCGCCGCTGCGCGAACGGATCCTTCCCCCGAGAACGCAAAGCGGCCAGATTCTCACGTCTGGCCGCCACGAGCGCTGCTTCGGTCTTGCCGAATTCTTCCAAGAAGATTCCTACTTACGAAGCTTTCTTTGCGGCCTTTTTCGGTGCGTTGCTCTTGATGGATTCGATCTTGTATTTAACGAGCCCGCGCGGCGTGGCGACGTCGACGGTCACGCCCTTTTTGTGGCCCATCAGGGCGCTGCCCAGCGGCGATTCGTTGGAGATGCGGCGATTCGGCGGATCGGCCTCGGCCGAACCGACGATCGAAAACTCGTAGTTCTCGTTGTTCTTGAGGTCCTTGACCCTGACGACCGCGCCGAGATGCACCTCGTCGGCGACGTACTCCGACTCGTCGATGATGCGGGCGTTACGAATCATCGCCTCGAGCTTCAGGATGCGGCCCTCGATGAACGCCTGCTCCTGCTTGGCGTCTTCGTATTCCGCGTTTTCGCTCAGGTCGCCGTACTCTTTGGCCTGACGGATGCGATCGTTGACCTCTCGCCGGTGGACGCTCTTGAGCTCGTCGAGCTCATGCTCCAGCTTCGATAGACCTTCCGCGGTCAGGACGATCTCCTTGTCGTTCAACCTATAGACCCTCACCGGGGTTCAAGGGCGAACCCCACAGCACGTAACGGCGTATTCTCCAACGCTGGCGCGGTTTGTTCTAAGGGGGCCGCTTCAAGGCCTCCTGCACTACGGGAGGCCTGCCACGGGGCAGCATACCCAGTCTCAATCCGCCTTAACGACACGGGGTTTCAGCCGCAGCTCGTGCAGCACGCGCTCGTAGTCCGCCGGCACGACCTCGCTCCACGCCTTCCCCAGCAGCGCGAGCAGCGCCGCCTCGAGAACGTTGGTTCCAAACGACCGGCCCGCGAGATCCGGCGTCGTCGTGATCAGCATTCGTATGCCGCGCGCGGTGAGCTCCTCGACGTTGCCTTGCGTGACGGTGTTCGTCAGGATGATCTTCCCGTCCAGCCGCTCGGGCATGAACTGGCGCATGAAATGGAAGTCGCCGGCGACGATGTCGGCGTCGTGATAGTACTGCGGATATTTCGGCTCCGGCGGCTTCTCTTGTTTCTTTCCGGTCGGGTAGAAGAATTGAAACGGCAGCTTGCACGCGTCGGGAAGATACTTCTCGGCCATCTTCTCGAACTCGTGCAGGTCGCGCACCGGCATGTCCTTGTCGAGCGCGAAGATGAAGTCGCCGAACAGCACGTCGGCGCCCGCGTCCACGAGCGCCTGCGCCATGCCGAAGCGATCCAGCGCGCTGACCATCAGCACACGCGTCCCACGCAGATCGATCGCGAGGTCGTCTTGCATGAAGCGCACGGCCTCGCGTTCCAGCGTGTTCTTCAGCCCGCTGCCGTCGACGATAGGCGTCACCTTGGCCGCCTCGAGCAGCCGGAGTCCGTCGCGCAGCGCGTAGCGATGTCGCCCGGCATAGAGATACACGTCGATGCCGCCCAAGCCGATCGCGTCGACGTTGCCGTCGAGCTCGCGCACTTTGGCGATCGCCGCATCGAGCTTGCCGTCCATACCTACCCGGGAGATGTCGAACTCTTCGCCCAGGAAACTCACGTGGGCACGATGGTCGCGACTGCTGGAACCCAGCGATACCGAGACGACGGTTTTCATGGAGTCGCTCCGCTCAGCGCCTCTGCCGCGGCGCGGGTGGCGGCGAGTCTCTCGGGCGTGATGGCCGCGTCGAAGGCGCGCATGTCGGCGAGCGAAAAGCCGCAACGCTCTGCCATTTCCGAGATCTCGACGACGCGCTCGAGGCTGATGCCGCGGCCGAGCGTGTACGGCTCCAAGCGTCCCTCGAGCGCGAGGATCATCGTCTCGCTCATGCATGCGAGCGCGGTGCGCGGCGGGAGGTTCAGGTCGAACTCCGTGCCGGGCTCGCGCACGCGGTCGAAGCGCGGACTCCCCGGCACGACCATGTTGCCGCCCTCGACGACGAGGACGTCGGGGCGCTGCTGCGCGACGCGGCGGCTGACGTCGTGCGGCAGCGACAGCTCGCAGACCACGGCGCCCGTCTGCAGGTCCTCCGGCTCGATTACGTCCTGCGTCGAGGTCGTGGCGGTCAGGATCAGGCGCGCCGAACGCACGGCCGACGTCAGATCGGTCGTGTGTTCGCTCGCGCACGGCAGAGTCGGTTCGACACTCTCGTGGAACTTGCGCAGGCGCGTCTCGTTGCGCGCGACGAGCACGATGCGCTTGACCTTCGGCGCGATGAGCCGCACGCACGCGGCGCCGATCGAACCGGTCGCACCGATGACGGCCGCCGTCGACGACGCCGGATCGATCCCCATCTCCGACGCGCCGCGAAAGAGACTCTGCACGCCCGCGGCGATCGTCAGTGAGTTGCCGGTCGTCACCGGGATCGGTGACCGCTCGTTGATCGTGATCCCCGCGTCGCCGACGACGCCGGTGAACGCGCCGAGCCCCGCTACGTGCGCGCCGCGCTGCGCTCCGATCTCGATCGCGCCGAGCACGCGCCGGTACACCTCCTCACGCGGAAAATCCATCAGCTGCTGCGGCAAGAGCGGCGCCGCTACGAACCAGCCCTCGGTCTCGCGCCCGTCGGGAGCGCGCACGCCCGTGACGTGCACCGCCGCGTAGGGCGGCATCCACTCCATGATCTTGCGCAAGATCGGCTCACCCTTGCCCTTGGCTCCCGGCTCGTAGCGCGCGATGTCGTCGAACGACAGCGGGTGGATGACGAAGCAGAACTTGTTCACGGACCCTCGCGAGTTCTACGCACGGTCGGAGAGCAGCAGTGCGTGCGTATCTTGCGGCGTGCCGGCGACGCCGACCGGCGGCAGCTCGTTGACGGCCTTCCAAAGATCGAGCGATCGGCCGCCCTCGTGCATCAGGTGCGCGCCCGGTGCGTGACCGTAGCCGATCGCCGACGCCGGTTGCGCGGACTCCTTGGCCTGATCCCAGAGCAGAATGCTCTCGTACGAGTCGGTGATGGATTCCGGCGCCCACGTATCGGACGATTCGAACGACGGCTCCTCGGTGGCGCGGCACACGACCGACAGATAGCCCGACTCGAAGTCGGCGGTGAAGCGCGTCGAGTCGTCGCGCGCGTACGGATGATAAAGACAGTCGATCGGCAGCAGCTTGAAGTAGCGCAGCAAATAGTCGTACAGGGGAATCGACGGATACCAGTACGTCGTGGCCTCGCGCTGGAGCTTGCCGCGGTCGTTGAACTCCATGGAAAAATCCGGTCTCCTCACGACGTTCGTCGAAACGATCATCAACCCGTTCTTCTTCAGCAGCGGGCGGAGCCCGGCGATCACGTGCATCGGCGAATAGACGTGATACAACACCCCCGACAAGTTGATCAGGTCGAAGGCCTTATTTCCGACCTTGCGGCTGACGTCGTACAGCGAGCCGATCTGGCGGAACTTGAAGTTGACGCGGAAGAGTTTTCGGACCGCCTGCATCTTCTCGTAGTTGTAAAGGTGGGGGTTGGTCGCGATCACCTCGCGAGCGCCCTGCCGGCACATCAGGATGGGCATGAGACCTTCGACGCTGCCGATGTCGAGGCAGTCGCATCCGGTCAGATCGGCGTTACGCATCAGCATGCGCGGCAGGAGCGGAAAGTCCACCGGAAACGACGAGCTGGTCATCACTCCGGGGGCCAGCTCGAAGCTGTAGTACCACCACTGGTTGAACAGCTCGGAGTCGCGCACGCCCTCAGGCGTGGCCGGAAGGCGGCGGCCCATCGACCGCGCCGAGAACCACGCGAGGAGCATTCGGCTGAACACCGACTCGCGATCGAAGAGCCTTCGCCGGACGAACCGCTTGAACACCGGCGAATTGAGGAACCGCTCGTATTTCATTGTTGCTCCGCTTGACGTTTGAGCGCGGCCAGCATCATCTCGCTGTTCTCGCGCACCTTCTGTTGCAGTGTTGGTCCGATCAGCTCGGCGAGGGTCGGAACGCCGAAATCGTAGTCGACGCCCAGCACGACGTGCGTCGCGCCGTCGCGGTGCTCGAAGGTCCAGGCCCCCTCGAACTTGTCGAGGTCCCCCTCCAGCAGCCGATAATCGATGCGCAACGCCTCGTCGTCAAAGCGATCCTCTTCCGTCCATTCGATCGGAGCCTCCTCGACGAGCGTCTTCCAGCGTGAGATCGCGCCGGCGGCGCTGCGCTCCAGGATCGTCACCGTCTCGACGTCAGGCATGAACTCGGGAAATCGCTCCTGGTCCTTTGCCAGCTCGTAGACGACTCGCGCGGGGGCGTCGATCACGATCCTGCTCTCGACATACGGCATCGGTTACGCGCAGAGATTGCCGAGCTTGTCATACGCCGCGGCGACGCCCGAGCGCAGCGCCTGTAACGCACGGTCGATCTCCTCCGCGGTAACGACGAGCGGCGGCTCGAGGCGAATGACGCGCTGCTGATTGAGCGTCCAGGCCGCCGTGACGCCGGCCTTGAGCATCTCGGGGATGACGTAGCCGCCGTAGCCCTCGTGCGTCAACTCCGCGCCGACAAGCAGCCCGAGCCCGCGCGCCTCGCGCACGACTGCGGGAAACTCGTTAGCGACTGCGCGCGCTCCGCGCAGCAGCCGTTCGCCCTGCTCGCGCGCGCGCTGCGCGAGCGACTCCTCCTCCAACACGTCCATCGCCGCCAGCGCCGCCGCGCACGCGATTTCGCCGCCGCCGAACGTCGAGGTGTGGGCCAGCGGCGCGTCGCCGTACGCGCGCTCCCACACGTTCGGGCGGGCGATGAACGCGCCGACCGGAACGACGCCGCCGGAGAGTCCCTTCGCGAGCGTCATCACGTCGGGCACGGCGCCGTCGCGGTCGCACCCGAAGCGATAGCCGCAGCGCCCGAGTCCGGTCTGGACCTCGTCCGCGACGAACAACGCGCCCGTTCGATCGCACACCTCACGCACCGCCCGCAGATACCCCGCGGGTGGAACGTTGATTCCGCCCTCGCCTTGAACGGGCTCGACGACGAACGCCGCCGCATCCCGCAACGCCGGCTCCAACGCGTCCGAATCGCCGTACGGTATCGAGACCGAGTCGGCCAGCAACGGACGAAACGGCGACTGGTAGCTCTCGCGCCCGCTGACCGATAGCGCGCCGAGCGTCTTGCCGTGATAGGCGTCGATCGTGCCCACGATCTTCGCGCGCCGAGTGGCGGCGCGCGCGAGTTTGATCGCGCCCTCGATCGCCTCGGTGCCGCTGTTGCACCAGAACGAAATTTGCAGATCGCCGGGCGCGAGCTCGGCGAGCCGGCGCGCCGCGCGCCCGAGCAGGACGTTGAACATCGTCTTGCCGGACAGAGCGATGAGCTCCAGCTGCGCGCGCACGGCCTCGACGACGCGCGGATGGCCGTATCCGACCGTGAAGACGCCGTAGCCCCCGGCAAAGTCCAAGTACGCCTTGCCGGTCTGATCCCAGATCGTGCAGCCCTGCGCCCGCACCTCGACGGGCGAACCCGACAGCTTCATCACTCGCGCGAGCGGCGGATTAACGAACAGCTTGTAGTTCTCGTACGTCTCCGCGGCCAACGCCTGTGGCGATGCCGCGCCGTAGAGATCCCGCCGCTGCTCGATCACGTTTATGCGGCGACCAGCGGAGCGAGCTCCAGCCGCGCGATCGTTTCTTCGATCGTTGCGATCGTCTCGGCAGCCGAATCCAGGCGCATGATTCGCTCGCGCAGAGCTGCCGCGCCGGGGATGCCCTTGAGATAGAGCGCTATGTGCTTGCGCATCTGCGGCACCGCGCGCGGCTCTCCGAGCTCGTCGACCATCCGGCGATAGTGCTCGAGCGCGAAGCGCAAGCGATCCGGCGCGACCGGCGTGAGCTGCGGCTCGCGTCCTTCCATCAGGTCGCGAATCTGCGAGATCAGCCACGGGTTGCCGAGCGTGGCGCGGCCCAACATGATCGCGTCGACGCCGCTGTCACGCATGCGTTGCATCGCCTGGTGCGGATCGTCGAGATCGCCGTTGCCGATCACGGGAATGTCGATGGCGGATTTGAGCCGCGCGATGTGATCCCAATCGGCCTCGCCCTTATAGAACTGCTTCGCGGTGCGCGCGTGCAACGTAACGGCCCGCACACCCGCGTCTTGCGCGCGGCGCGCGACGTCGACGTAGACGAGCGCGTCTTCGGTCCAACCGAGCCGCATCTTCATCGTTACGGGGCACTCTACGGCGGCGACGACGGCGCGCATGATCGCCTCGCAGCGATCCGGATCGCGCAGACACGCGGATCCGCCGTTGGTCTTCGTGACCTTCGGCGCGGGACAGCCGAAGTTGATGTCCACGATGTCCGCGCCGCACTCGCGCACGACCTTCGCGGCCGACGCCATCGTCGCGGGGTCGTCGCCCCAGAGCTGCGTCGAGACCGGTTTCTCGAGCCCGTGCTGGTCGATCATTTCCATCGTCCGGCGGCTGCCGTACGCGAGCGCGTTGGACGAGACGAACTCCGTCACCGTGAGGCCGAGTCCGAACGGGCGGTAGAGCGCACGCATGGTTCGGTTCGTAACGCCGGACATCGGCGCCAGAATCAGGGGCGGCCAAACTTCGATCGAACCGATGCACAGCGGCGGGGGACGCATGCCGTTATCTCTTAAACGGCTCGTCGCCGCGCGCCTCGGCGTCGTGGAACAGGCGCAGGCCCGTCAGGCTCAGGTGCGGAGCGATTGCGTCGACGATCGGCGTCTGCGGGGCGACGATCTCGGCGAGACCGCCCGTGGCGACCACGCGGACGGCGGCGTCCATCTCGCGGCGCATGCGCGCGACGATGGCTTCCGCCTGCCCGGCGAAGCCGTAGACGATGCCGCTCTGCAGCGCCTCCACCGTGTTGCGTCCGATCGCCCTGCCGGGCGCCTCGAGCGCGATCTGCGGCAACTTGGCAGTGCGCCCGATCAGCGCGTCGATCGAGACCGTCACGCCCGGCGCGATCGCCACGCCCAAGTATTCGCCGCCGGGGGAGATCGCGATGAACACGGTCGCGGTGCCGTAGCTGATGACGATCAGCGGGGCGCCGAAGCTGCTGCGCGCTCCGATCGCGGCCGCGATGAGATCCGCGCCGACTTCCGACGGGTTCTCGGTCACGATCGGGATCAGGCGCTGCGTCTCCGGCTTCAAGAACACCGGCGCGACGTCGAAGAAGCGTTTGCAAGCCGACTCCAGAACCGGATCGAGCTTTGGCACGACGCTCGCGATTGCGATCGCGTCGATAGCGCGCGGTTCGACGCTGCTGGTAGCGAAGAGCTGAGTGAAGAACACGCCGTACTCGTCGGGAGTACGCCGCCGGTCGGTCGTCACGCGCCACGTGTGCTTCAGTTCGGACTCCGCGAAACAGCCGAGCTTCGTCTCCGTGTTGCCGACGTCGATCGTCAGGAGCATCGCATCAGCTCCTCGACCGCGTCCAGCAGGCGTGCGGCCAGCACCGCCTTGCCGGCACGCCCGAGCTCGCGCCGTCCCGACTCACCCCAGAGCAACACGAGTGCGTTGTCGCCCGGGCCGAAACCGCGCTCGCCCGACACGTCGTTGACGGCAATCGCATCTAGGTTCTTCGCGCGTAGCTTCTCTCGCGCTCGCTCCTCGTGATGGTCCGTCTCGGCCGCGAAGCCCACCAAGAAGCCGGAGCTCTTTCGCCGGCCGAGCTCGGCGAGCACGTCAGGGTTGGACGTCAGTCGCACAGTAAGATCTTCGCCGGTCTTCTTCACCTTCGAATCGGAGCGCTGCACGGGCCGCCAGTCCGCGACGGCCGCTGTCGCGATCGTAAGATCGGCGCCGGCCGCGTGCTCGAGCGCGGCGTCGTAGAGCTCGGTCGCGGTCGTGATGCGCACGACGTCGACGCCGGCGGGCGGCTCGAGCAGCGTAGGCCCCAGCAGCAGTGTCACGCGTGCGCCGCGCAGCGCCGCCTCGCGCGCGAGCTCAATGCCCGTCGCGCCGCTCGACGCGTTGCTCAAGAAGCGTATCGGATCGAACGCCTCGCGCGTCGGACCGGCCGTGATCGCTACGCGCTTGTCGAGCAGCGCCCGGCGGCGCGCCAGCGTCGTTTCCAGAGCGTCGAGGATGCGTTCCTCGGCGGCCAGACGCCCGACGCCGAGCTCGCGCTCCGCCAAGAAGCCGCGCTCCGGATCGACGATCTCGAACCCGCGTGCGCGCAGCGCCGCGAGATTCGCCTGCGTCGCCGGATCTTGGTACATCGCTTCGTTCATCGCGGCCGCCAGGATGCGCGGGATGCGCGCCGCGAGCAGCGCCGTCGTGAGAAGATCGTCGGCGATGCCGGCCGCGAGCTTCGCGATGACGTTGGCCGTCGCCGGGACGACCAGCGCGACGTCAGCCTCGCGCACGAGCCGGATGTGCGGGATGCGTTCGGGAGCATCCCAGAGCGACGCGTAGACCGGCCGCGCCGTCAGCGACGCAAAGGTGAGCGGCGTGACGAAGCGCTCGGCCTCGGCCGTCATCACGACGTCGACGAGCGCGCCGCGTTGCACGAGCGTGCTCGTGAGCGCGGCCGCCTTATAGGCCGCGATCCCGCCGCTGACGCCTAGGAAGATGCGCGCCCCGTTCATTCCGATAACAAGTTGTCGATGAGCCGCGTCGAGCCGAAGCGCGCGGCACCCAGGACGAGCACGGGCGAGCGCGGTCGCTCGAGCAGAGCGAACGTCTGCGGATCGACGATCTCGAGATAGTCGAGCTGCGCATCAGGGCTCAGCGCGGCGGCGCCCGCGGCGATCGCCTCGGACTTCGATTCGCCGCGCGCCAGCGCGTCGGCCACGGCCAGCAGCGCGCGATGCAGCGTCGGGGCGTCCGCGCGCCGCTGCGCGTCCAGATACCGGTTGCGGCTCGACATCGCGAGGCCGTCGTGCTCGCGCACCGTCGGAACGATCTCGAGCTGCACCGGAAAGTTCAGGTCGGCGATCATCTTGCGCAGAATCGCCGCCTGTTGCGCGTCCTTCTGCCCGAGAAACAGCACGTCGGGCGCGACGATGTTGAGCAGTTTTGCCATGACCGTGGTAACGCCGCGAAAATGGTGCGGGCGCACCGCTCCTTCCAGAATCGTTCCGAGTGGACCGACGTCGACGTAGCTCGTGAAGTCCGGGGCGTACATCGCCGCCGCCTCCGGAATGAAGAGAGCGTCGACCCCCGCGGCAGCGAGCTTGGCGCGATCGCCGGCTTCGTCACGCGGATAGGCCGCGAGATCCTCGTTGGGGCCGAACTGCATCGGGTTGACGAAGATGGACGCCGCCACGGAGGCCGACCTCTGCCGCGCCCGTCGCACGAGCTCGAGGTGACCGGCATGCAGCGCGCCCATCGTAGGCACGAATCCAAGCGGACGCGGCAGCGCATCGAAAAGCACGCGCGCCTGCGTCACGGTGCGAGCAGTTTCCATACGCAGTGCTTACGTGCGCGTTACCCGGAGCATGGTGCGGCCGACGACGAACGGCACCCCCACCGGCAGCGGCACGGCGCCGACGACGGCCTTGCCGTCGAGGCGCGTGCCGTTGCGGCTGCGCAGATCGGTGAGGCGGATCGCGCCGGCGGCGATCTGGAGCCGCGCGTGCCGGCGCGAGACGTAGCGGTCCAGGGCGAGGCACGCCTCCGCCTTGGCATCGTCGCGACCGATCGTGATCTCGCGCTCGAACGCCCACGTTTTGCCGTCGAGTGGGCCGCTGAGCACTTCGAGCAGGTACATGGCCGCCAGCCCTTCTCTAGGCGATCCGGGCGCCTCCTGGCGTTCCTATGGCTAAGAACCCGCCTCGACCCTGACGATTACTAAGACAGAAGGCATGAACGACCGAATCGACGAGCTGATCGACCTGCTCGAGGCGGAGCCCGAGGGCCTGCGCGCCGCGGAGTTCCTGCAGGTTCAGGACGTCCTCCGCCGCCTCGCGGGCAAGCGCGTGGCGGAAGCCGCCATCGAAGAGACTCGCGTCGTCGTCACGACCACCGACGGCTGCCGCTATTACTTCTACGGATTCCTCGGCTCGGACGAGAGCGCGCGCGCCGCGAAGAGCGCGCCCAAATAGGCGTGCGCGGCGCTAACGCCGCCCTGCACGTACACCTCGAACGGCGCGCGCATCGGCGCATCGCATGACAGCTCCATCGTCGAGCCGCTAACGAACGCGCCCGACGACATGATCACGGGCTCGGCGTAGCCCGGCACCGGCCCGGGCTCGGGCCGAAAGCGCGCGTTCACCGGCAGCGCCGACTGCAGCCCGGCCGCGAACTTCGCGACCAGCCCGGGCTCGCCGAGCCGGATGGCCTGCACGATGTCCGTGCGCGGCTCGCCCGCGACGGGGTCGACGGCGAAGCCGAGCCGCTCGAAGAACGCCGCGAAGAAGTCCAGCCCGCGTAGACAGCGCTCGACCATCGCCGGCGCAAGGAAAAGCCCGTGCACGAGCGCTCGGCCCAGGCCGAGCGAGGGCCCGAGCGCCGCGCCGAGCCCGGGCGCGTAGAGGCGTGCGGCGACGCGTTCGACGAGGTTCGCGCGACCGGCCACGTAGGCGCCGGCGGGAGCCAGCGAGCCGCCCAGATTCTTGATCAGCGAGCCCATCACCAGGTCCGCGCCCGCCGCGGCGGGTTCGCGGTCCTCGACGAGCTCGCCGTAGCAGTTGTCGACGAGCACGGTTACCTCAGGAGCGGCGTCCTTGATCGCCGCGTACGCGCGCTCGCACTCTGCCACGAATAGCGAGCGCCGCGGCGCGTAGCCGCGCGAGCGCTGCACGAACACGGCCGCGACGTCGCGCGCCGCCAGCGCCGCGCGGACGGCGGGCAGATCGATGCCGCCATCGCTCGCCAACGCGAGCTCGCGGTACGCGATGCCGTGACGCACGAGTGCGTGCGGCGCGTCGCAGATGGCATTGCGCAGCGTATCGTACGGCGCGCCGGAGATCGCGAGCAGCGTGCCGCCGGGCGGAGTGCACGCCGCCAGGGCGGCAACGATCGCGTGCGTGCCGCTCACGATCGAGAGACGCGCGATGGCGCGCTCCGCCCCGAGGACGCGCGCCAGAAGAGACTCGTAACGCGCGCGCGCCGGGTCGTCGTAGCCGTAACCGAGGCCGCCGGCCAGATCGCTCTCCGCGATGCCCTCGTCGAGGAACGCCCGGAGCACGCCGGCCTGCACGCGCTTGAGTGCGGGGTACTCTATCGTCGCCATCCGCGCGTACGCGTCGAGTGCGGCGGCGCGCAGGTTTCCCGCGATGCCGAACGTGTCGCACAGCTCCGCGATCACGTTGATTCGTCCATGACGTGACGCTCGTACGCGCGCACGAACGGATAGTAGATGAGCGTTGCGATGACGATGTTGAGCGTGGCGAGCGCGATCGCGCGCAGGTCCTGCGTCGCCAAAAACGTCGAGACGAACGTCGGCACGGACGACGGAATGTAGAACGCGGGGCGCGAGACGAACCCGGCGGCAACGGCGGCATAGGTGACGGTCGCGAGAACCAGGGGCGCGCCGACGAACGGCACGACGAGATGCGGGTTGAAGACGACCGGCGCCGCGAAGAGCAACGGCTCGTTGAGGTTGAACAGCGAAGGGATGAACGTCGCGCGGCCGACGCGGCGCAGGCGCGGAACCGCGGAGATCGCGAGGAGTCCCGCGAGCGGCAGCGTCGCGCCGGCTCCCCCCGGGAACACGAAGAGAAAGAGCGAGATCACGACGATGTACGGCAGCGGTGCGTGCACCGTAAACGCGTGCGTGTTCTGCATTTGCATCGTGAGGTAGACCGGCGTGACGATGGCCGCGAGCATCGCGGGGCCGTGGACGCCCGCGGTCCACAACAGCGTCTCGATGAGGACGATCGCGATCAGAGCGAGGTAGGTGTCGCCGAGCTGTGCGATCGGATGCATCGCCGCCGCGATCGCGGCGGGCAGCGAGAAATGCAGCGCGAACAGCAGCGCAAACGTCGCGATGCCCAGCAGCCCGCCGCCCCAGTCCGCCAGCGGAGCGCGCACGCGCCCGCGCAGCAGCGCGATCCACGCGGCCGCGACGCCGCACGCCAGGATCGCGACGAAGAGTCCCGCGGCGCCGAGGACTCGTAAATACCCGACGACGTCCGGCCCGAACGGCCGCGGCAGCGCCAGCGCGAACGACGCCGCGCTCCCGATGACCAGCGGCGCGACGGCGTAGCCGGCGGCGCGCGCGAGGCGCACGGCTAGGAGGATCGTCAGGGCCGCGGCCATGACGCCGAACGAGGGAAGCAGGGCCGACGCGAGGCGCAGACCCAACGACGGCGTCTGAGGCTCGCCGGCCGCGAGTTGCGTTGCGAAGATCGCGACGAACGCCGCCGCGAGCGCGAGGAAGCTCCACGGCAGCGCGTCGCGCACGGCCGCCACGAACGCCAACTCGCCGACCCGCCGCATGAGCGGGACTGCCCGGCGTTCGAAGGAGAGAAAAGCTCTAGAGGCGGCGGACGACGGCTTCGACGCGACCGACGATCTCGACATCGCTCGCGTAAATTGGCGGCATCGCCCGATTCTCCGGCTGCAGCCGGATGCGGCCGGCCTCTCGATAGAAGCGCTTGACCGTGGCTTCACCCTCCATCATCGCCACGACGATCTCGCCATTCTCGGCGTTCCGCTGCGGCCGGACCAGGATCAGATCGCCGTCGAGAATCGCGGCGTCGACCATCGAGTCTCCCTGGACCCGCAGCATGAACGCATCCGAGGCGCGCGGCACGTAGTCCGACGGCAGCAAGAACTCACCCTCGACATCTTCCTGTGCCGTGATCGGGACACCGGCCGCGACGCGGCCCAGGATCGGCACCACGAGCCCATTGCGTGCGGGAGGCGGCCCCCCCGCCGAGCGCAGCGCCCGCGGCTTGGTCGGATCCCGCGAGATCAGGCCCCGGCGCTCGAGCGCCTTAAGATGGGCGTGGATCGTGGAAGAGGACGAGAGGCCAACGCGCTCCCCGATCTCCCGCACCGAGGGCGGATAACCGTGCTCGGCCGTAAAGTCTCGGATGATCTCGAGGATCCGCCGCTGCCGTTCCGTTGCCGGCTTTTCGATCGTTTCTTTGGACATTGCTTCTCCCGCGCAACCAAGGATGCCATACGCCTGGCACTCATGGCGGGTATAAGCCTATCATGAACCGGGGCGAAAGGCAAACATACGTTCGAAATCCCCTTGACAGCGCTCCGAGCCGGCATGGTAAAATATTGTGGACGAACAGGCGTTTGGCACAACATATAGGAGGCAAGAGTGGGTAGGCGCAAACGGTTCACCCTTATGCCGGCGATCGCACTCGCCGGGCTCGCTCTCATGGTCGCGTTGCCGACGCTGTCCAGCGTCCGGCTCTACGCCGCGACCGCTCAGCGGTACGCCGTCGTGACGGTCCGCCCGGGCGATACGCTCTGGTCGATCGCCTCGGCCCATGCCGGTCCCAGCGCCGACGTCCAAGAGATCGTCGACCGCATCAGCGACGCCAACCACCTGCACGGCGGCACGCTGCAGATCGGGCAGCATTTGAAGATCCCCGAGTAAACCCTTCGACTCCGCTCAGGATGACAAAGGGCCTTCGACTCCGCTCAGGATGACAAAGCCCCTTCGACTCCGCTCAGGATGACAAAGCCCCTTCGACCCCGCTCAGGATGACAAAGCGCTTAGCCTTCGGGCCGGGCCTTTTTTACACGTGTTCCTCGAGAGTGAGGACGCTCGCGAGCTTGTAATCTTCGAAGCGATACTCGAGGTGCCGCGAAACGGTGCAACTCTCGATTCGGGTTGGCCGAAAGATGCCGAAGCAATCGCCATTGCGGCGCCGCACGCTCTTGAAAATGATGCCGTCCACCACGTTCTTGGTGTAGAGCTTGGTGCCGTAAGGCTGTGACGCGGCGTAACTGTCGGGATCGTAGATCGGATCGGCATACGCCAGCGGGCGCACGTCGTCGCAGCTGCCCGATGCCGTCACGGCGTAGACGCGCATGTCCAGGCGTTCGTTTGCCAGGTGCGCGTCGGAGAGAAATCGTCCGCGGTGATACGCGGTTTCGGCAATGGCCGTCGCCTCTTCGGCCGCCGCGTAGTAAATGCCGAACGTGCCGTTGGAGAATCTGCTCGGCTTGGCGTGCGTGAATGCGGCCATGATCGGCGTGCTCCCGGGGCCCGCGATGCGGTCCTTGTCACGCACCAGCCGTATGTTGCCGATCGCGTCCAGAATCCTGGGGTTGGTGGCCTGCGCCAGCTCGATGACGACCTCGAGATCCGCCGGATCGGAAACGTCGTCGAATAGGCCGACGGTGGGATAGCGCGACGGAATGATGTGGTACGCGCGCTGGGAGCGGAGACGGGTTACCAACCGCGCTCGCCGTCGAGGTAACGGCGAACCACGAAGAGATCGCCGACCGTGCCCCCCAACATCATCTCGATCGGCGGGTGTCCCTTGAACAACGAGTTGTCGTTCGCCGTGCGCACCCAGGCATCGGCGGCCTCGCGGCGCGGAAGCAGGATCTTGAGGGCCGAGTAAATCCCCAATACGTAGGAAATGCGCTCGAGCGTATCGCGCGAGAGGCGCGCGACGCCGGGGTTCCTCTTGGCCGTGAAGTACGTGGATCTCGGCAGGCCCAGGATGGTATAGCGCTCCTTTTGTGAGAGCCGCCAACGATCGCCGATCCGCTCGAAAGCCCGCAGCGCGGGCCCAGACGTCCGGCCGGAATCGCTCAGGACTGCGAGAGGATCCAGGACCGCCGCTACCGTCATAGGCCCATTATAGACCTATTTCGAGAATCGGTCCAGAGCTGGACTTCGCGCTCTACTGGCGCCGTGAAACGAGCACGACGGCGTGGCCGTCGTGCTCGTCCAGAAACGCCAGACCGTCCATCATCCACGTGTCCAGCCCGTCGGTCGAGTGGCGCGCGACCTCGCGGACCACATGAACCCGGTCTTTGAGCCACTGGAGCTCGCTACGCGTCGTCACCGGGAAGATGGCGCTCTCGCAATCCTCGCACCGGTAGCCGTGGCGCGTTATGTCTTGGCCATCGTGTCGGAGACGAGATTCAGCGTCGTTTGATAGATCGTCGTCGACGTGCCGACCACGCCGTCGTCGTGACGCTGGGTCACGTACTCGTCTACCATCATCGGAACGGAGCGCTTGAAGTCGTACCCGATCTTGCTCTGGATGTCGGTGGTCAGACTTCCGCCCTTGGGACTGCGCAGGCTGCGCGTCTCGCCGATCTGCATGACGCCGTTGGTGTTGCTGGTGATCGTATAGTCGGCCTTCACGGCGAGCGTCGGCGTGTTCTGTACGACCTGCCAGTGACGCTGCGCGTCGAGCGCATTCGGGTCAACGAAATTGCCGCCGAGGAAACGTAACAGCGTGTACTCTTCGGTGTAGACGGTCTTGTTGGGGTCACAGATCACGTTCGTGTTGCCGTAGACGACGCACTCGGCCGCCGGCGCGCGCCGAATGTTCTCGCCCTGCTCGCTGATCATGACGACCAGCGCCCCGTCCGGCTGCTGACGAACGACGTCGACGGTCATCGTACCCTTGTCGTTGAGCTCCCCGGCGTAGTGAGACATCCCATTGTTCGTGGTTCCGGCTGCAAGGGTGCCGTTCGGATCCGTATTCTCGACCGGATTGGCCGAATCTCGCGCCGTGACTTTTTGTTGGGCGCTATAGCTGAAATTGTAGACCAGCGTTCCCATCGACGTCGTGTCGGCGCCGGCCGTCAGCGGCGCCAGCGAAAGCACGATTCCGGCGAGTGTAACGCAAGCTGCTATTTTCGACATACTCTTTCAACCTCAAATGACTGACGTGCGAGTTCATTTGCCGCAGCCGCCCCACGCGTCTGCGACCGACTTGCCGGCGGCGTCTTCGCGTTTCTGCGTCTCGACGCGAAGCCACTGGAGGCCATCCATGATGTTCCCGAGCGGATTGTAACCTACAGCCAGACCAGGGATCGTAGTGACGTCAAAATTATAAGGGTTCGGCTTCAATCCGGGCGTGTTGGGATCTTGCCAAGGATTCGGCGTCGCCTGGTACATATGCGCCGTCGTGTCCGAGCTCTGAATGGCCGACAAGTATTCCTCACCGACGTGCTGCAGCTCGCCCATCTGCTGCGTCTGGACGAAGCCGTTGATCAGGTCGAGTGATGCGCTTTGAAACGCGATCGTGTCGAGCAACTGTGCGCGGATCGCGCGCAGGCGCTGATCGTCGCCGGCGTTGCCCGTCGGCTCGACGAGTTGCGTGTCGTCCAGAGCGGTCTGCGCCGCGATCAGATTCCGTGCGATCGGCAGCACGAGGTACGACATCCGCTGCAACGCCATCGACGTCTCGGGCGACTGGTTGTTGATCGAATCATTGCCTGCCGGAGAGCCGTTGCCATTCGGGTATGCGGAGCCGATCGCGGTGAGCGTGCCACGCTGGTAATCCTTGAACAGCGGCGGGCTCTTGGCGATCGAGGAGTCGTTCTGTAGAATCATCGCGATCGCGGGACGAATGCGGTCGCGAAGCCGCTGGCATAAGGGCGTCGTAACGATGTGGTAGATCTGGGGCGGAGGCGTCTGGGTCGCGGCGGCCGCCGTGCCATCCGAACGAGCCGCGAGCGGCAGTAGACAGGCGCACACGATGGCAGATCCCAACAGGATAAGCCGCTGCATCACGACCGCATCTTCAGTGGGTTCGAATCCGGTGCCTGCTCATAGCGAAGCGGGACCCCGGAGGGTCCCGCTTGTTTTCCTAACCAAGGCCCCGAGGGCCCAGCCGCTTAGATCTTCACGCTTGCGTTGAAGTACACGTTCAACGGAGGCGGCGCGCCGCCGATTGCTCCGTTGTTGCCCGTGGTTGGGTAGTAGCTCTGCGTGTAGAGCGGGTGCACCTTGTTGGCTGCGAAGTCGTAGATGCTGGTGCCGTTGTAGAAGTTGCTCGGGTAGATCGTCGTGTTGAACGGCCCACCCGCCGCGGCGTATCCGCACACCGCAAATCCCGGCTGGTTCGCCTGGGTCCACGGCTCCGACGAACCGCCGAAGCACGAGTGGAACAGGTTCGCGCCGAGCACGGTCAGCTTGATCCGCGGGCTCACGTCGTAGGACACCTGGAGGTTGCCTACGATGATCGACGGATTCTGGAACTGGCCCGGCCCCGCGAAGGACCCGGTCTGCGGATTGGGGATGTAGAGATACCCGAGGACGCCCGTCCCAATCGACGTTGAAGTGAGGTAGTTACACTGCAACGGATTGGTCTTGGGCGAGACCTTGGTGATCCCCGTGGCACCCGAATTTTCCGCGCACGCTCGCGGATCCTGACCCGTGATGTCGAGCGGGCTGCCGTAGTAGCCGCCGGACTGGAACACGAAGCTGGGCGTGATCGCCAGCTTGTTCTGTCGGTAGTTGAGGATCAGCGACGCCACGTACGGCGAGATGTAGGTCGTCAGCGCCGAGTTCAGGTTGGGAGCGATCGCCGTGCTCCACGGATTGTACCAGCCGTTGGGATCGAGCAGTCCTTGCTCGGCCGTGTTGTAGTAGGGATTCTGGATCGCATCGCACTTAAGTCCAGGATTCGATCCTGACGGCGGGATGCACTGAACCGGCTTGGCGTTGCACGACACGGACTTCGAGACTAGGCCGGGCTGCAGTTGATAGCACAGGCTGCCGCCGCCCGCCTTGGTCAGCGTATTATACGCCGCGATCGCCTGGTTCAGCGCACTGATTTCGTTCTGAACCGTACCGCCGCTCGAGAGCGGCTCGTTCTGGAACTGGACCTTCGAGTTGGTGTACGTGAAGGCCAGCTGGCCGGAGAGTCCGTTGCGGGTGAAGTCACCCTTGTTCAACTGGAACTCCACGCCGTAGTTGCGGTTGACGCCGACCGGCACTTGCGTGACGAAGCCGGAGCCGATGAACGTCTGCTGCTGCCACTGGTTGACCCACGTGTAGAACGGCGTCAGCTTCATGCTCACGTCCGTCCCACGGAAGTGGTGCTCCAGCGACAGGTCGTACTGCGCCGACGAGATACCCGGAATCGGGTGGAACGGC